>NZ_CAUVXI010000097.1:0-1236 GCF_963555845.1 Protofrankia sp. Cas8
CATACATCCTGGCCCGGAGGCGTTCGATGCGTTCCGACGCTCTTTTCGACCCCATCGCCCGCCGCAACTGGTCGGCCTCGGCCGGCGAGAAGCCGGCGATATCGATCGCCATCTGCATGAGCTGTTCCTGAAAAATCGGTATACCGAGGGTCTTCGCCAGGCAGCGGCGCAGCAGCGGATGCGGATAGGTGATCTCCTCGGCGCCGTTACGGCGGCGGATGTAGGGATGGACCGCGCCGCCCTGGATCGGACCAGGCCGAATCAGCGCGACCTCGACCACGAGATCGTAGAAACGACGTGGGCGCAGCCGCGGCAACGTCGCCATCTGGGCTCGGCTCTCGACCTGGAAAACCCCGACGGAATCGGCCGCGCAGAGCATGTCGTAGACCGCGGGATCCTCCGGTGGGATCGATGTGAGGTCGAGTGCCCGGCCGTGATGATCACGAATGAGATCGAACACGCCGTGCAGCATGGACAACATACCGAGACCCAACAGGTCGAACTTGACCAGCCCGGCCGCCGCACAGTCGTCCTTGTCCCACTGGATGACCGTTCGCCCGGGCATGCGAGCCCACTCCACGGGCACGACCTCGGCCACCGGACGATCGCAGATGACCATTCCGCCGGAATGGATACCCAGGTGCCGGGGGAAACCCAGGAGCTGCCTGGTCAGATTCATGACCTCCATCGGAATTTCATAATCATAAGATGATTCCGGTGAAGACCGCAGTGAACCGTTTCGTTCCGGCAGTGACCCCCAACGATCAAGCTGCTTCGACCAGGCGTCCTGCTGTCCCTGGGAGTAGCCCAACGCGCGGGCGACGTCGCGGACGGCCGACCGCGGGCGGTAGCTGATGACGTTCGCGACCTGGGCAGCCCGATCCCGGCCGTAACGCTGGAAGACATACTGGATGACTTCCTCCCGACGGCCGGATTCGATGTCGATGTCGATGTCCGGCGGACCGTCCCGCTCCGGCGCGAGGAAACGCTCGAACAGCAGGCCGAACGACACCGCGTCCACATTGGTGATACCCAGCGCGTAGCAGACCGCGGAGTTCGCCGCCGAGCCCCGCCCCTGGCACAGGATGTTGTTGTCCCGGCAGAAGACAACGATATTGTGGACAATCAGGAAATAACCGGGAAAGCCCAGAGATTCAATCAGGTCAAGCTCGTGGTCGAGCTGCGCATAGGCACCAGCGACCCGTTCCCGGTGGCGCGGGCCGTACCGGCGCGCGG
>NZ_CAUVXI010000097.1:1668-19483 GCF_963555845.1 Protofrankia sp. Cas8
CTCCGTCCTCGGTGAGTGCCCGAAGCCGGACCGCCTCGCTCTCCCCCGCAGCCAGCGGAAAGTCCGGCAGCCTGGGTGCGATCAGCGTCAGATCGAAAGCGAGTTCCGCGCCGAGTTGGGCCGCCTGTCGCACCGCTCCGGGAAATCGCGCGAAACGTACCGCCATCTCCGCCGGAGACCTCAGGTGAGCCCCAGCCGCGGCCGGCAGCCAGCCGTCCAGGTCATCAAGGCTGCACCGGGCCCGCACAGCCGCCAGCGCCGCCGCCAGCCGGGATCCGGCCGGGGTTGCGTAGTGCACGTTGTTCGTGGCGACGAGCCTGCACCCGTACGCCGTGGCGATGCTCGCGAGCGCGTCGTTGCGGTCGCCGTCATGCGGATTATCATGATCCCACAGTTCGACGGCTACGTTGTCCCGGCCGAACAACGCCGTCAGCGTGTCCAACGCACCCCGAGCCGCCTGCGGGCCGGCCGAGACCAGCGCGCGGGGGACACTGCCCTTGCGGCATCCGGTGAGCACCTGCCAGTGCCCGCCTGCCCAGGCCGCGAGAGCCTCGAGCTCAACGGCCAGCCGGCCTTTCCCGCCCCCGGCCAGATGCGCGTCCGATACCGCCCGGCACAGCCTCCGGTACCCCTCGGGACCACGCGCCAGGACGAGCAGATGCTCCCCCGCCGGGTCCGCGGTACCGTCGCGCGGCGCTCCCGGCCCAAGGGATATCTCGGCACCGAACAAGGTCGGCAGACCCGCCGCGGCTGCCGCCTCGGCGAAGCGAACCACTCCGTACATCCCGTTGTGATCGGTGATGGCAAGCCCGGAAAGCCCGAGCCGCACCGCCTCCGTGACCAGATCCTCCGGCTGACTGGCGCCATCGAGGAAGCTGAACGCCGAATGACAGTGCAACTCCGCGTAGGGGGTCCCGCCGGCTGAGGTCCTGTCAGTCATAGGTGGCCTCAACCCACCAACGGCTGTTCTCCAGAGCAAGCAGATGAGCGGAACCGTCGGCGACCGTGACCTGGAAACGCGCCCGGCGTCGCGCTGCCGGGTCCCACCAACGCTCGTCGGCGGGCCATGGTCCGGCCCATGCGGTCACCCGTACCTGCGGCCTGCCGTCAACCGCCAGCCAGGCGGGTGCCGCGGTCACGACGCAACGTCCGCTCACCCCGACCGCAGCGCCGGCGTCGTCCACGACCACGGCCGGTACCGGCCGGGACGGAACAGTAGCCGGCGCCGGTGCGGGAAGCCGCCCAGGCCATGGCAGGTCAACACCGGCTGGAGCGCGAGGTTCTCCCCACGGCACCAACCGGACCCGCTCCGCGGGACCGCGGCCACCGCCGAGCACGGCGGTGACCACCGCGTCCGGACCGAGCATGCCCTGAACCCGGCTGATGGCTCGCGCCACCCGGTCGGCCCCGACCCCGGCTTCCCCCCACAGCCCGAGCTGGCGGCCGTCTGCGCGGACGAGCTGGTCGGGAACGATGCGGATCAGGACGATACCGGCACTCGGCGCGACCCCGCCGGTCGCCTCGGCACAACCGACGCCTCCCGACAGCCATCCTTCAAGCTGCCAGCGCACCCGTTCGGCGATGGCAACGGCGGACAGCGGACCGTCATGCCGCCAGACACGCCGCGTCCACTCGCCGTGTTCGGTCTGCGCCTCAACGACTATCCGCGTGCAGGCGAGACCTGCCGTCACAAGCCGGTCATGCACCTGTTCGGCGAGTCTCCTGACCGCGAAGACCACGAACTCGACCCGGTCAGCGGGTGGGTCGACTTCCGTACTGACGGCAAGATCGGGTGGCATATGACATGGAGCAAGCGGACGGTGGTCCTGCCCCCGGGCAAGCCGGTGGGCGAACGCTCCGTCCGGCCCGAAGCGGGCGATGACGTCGTCGGGAGGCAGCGCGGCAAAATGACCAAGGGTCGGCAGACCCAGCCGACGCAGGAGGTCCGCGAGTTCTGGGCGCCTGAGCGTCTCGACGGGCAACGAAGCGAGAAAATCCCGGCTTGCGTCCGGTTTGACAATCACATTCCGGTGGGCGGCGAGCACGGCGACGAACGGCCCGTCCGCGACACCTACCCCGCATGCGAGGCCACCAGCCCCGGACACCGCGCCATGCACGGCACGGGCCACGGCCGCGTCTCCACCGAAGTAACGCGTGGCCCCGCCGGATGCGACCACACACTCGCCCGGACGGACCACCTCAACCCCGGGTACCACGGACTCGACCGCGGCGATGACCGGCTCGAACACACGGGCATCCCTGCCGGGGTCGTCAGGCAGAACCACCAGGCTCGGACACCGGGCCTGGGCCTCCCGGCGACGCAGACCCGGGCGCACCCCGAACGACCGGGCCGCCTGTGTACAGGCCAGAACCTGGTTAGCCGCCACCACCACGGCGGGGACGTCAGCCGCGACCCCGGCCGCGACAAGCGGCCAGTCCGGGCAGCAGACGGCCAGTACGCGCATCTTCGGTGCCGATGTCACGCGGCTCCTTCCGAAACCACATCCGCCGAACGCCGCGGCACCCCGATCAGCGTCTGATGTTCGTCGGCTATCCGACGCCCGGCGGAGACAGGAACACGAACGGGAGCAGGAACGACCGGCTCCATCGCCGGCAGCAGCAGATGAGCCTGGCAAGGACGGTCCGCGCCACGACGTCCCCACGCATGCACCAGAACGCGGGACACCCGCAGAGACCCGTGCCCCTGCCCCAGGCCTTCCCACCTCATGTCAGTCACGGAAAGCCGAATGTCGGCTCCCTCCCATTCCCCCGCTACGACGAGCAGGGCGCCCCGCTCTCTAGCGCGTGCCGTCAGCCGCCGCGCATCCGCACCGCGTACATGCTCGGGTGGACGGACCACCACCACATCCAGCGCGTCGAGGAAGGCTGCCGTCACCGCCTGCCACCGCTGGCCCGGCTCCGGCACAAGAACAAAACGGTCCAGCACGATCCCGGCATCGGCCGCCGCCACCACACCGAGCGAGGCAAAGCCCACCATCGCGCACCACACCCCGGCCTGTGAGGGCACGCCGAGCACTGCCAGAAGAAAAGATGTTGATCCACTCACCGCGACTGTCGACCCACGTCGAAGCCCAGCCGCTGGCAGCATCGACGCGAGTGCGGGCGCTACCGGCAGCAGCCGGTGGCCGGTCGCCCCGACCCGACGCGTATGTGGGGCGTCGGCATTCACGATCTTCTGGAGATCAGCCAGGGTAGCCGTCTTGGTCAAAGCGGCCTTCAGCCTCGGGCCAGTCTGGCTGACCCGACAAGCATGGCCGGCAGCGCCGGCTGTGACGGCAGGCCCAACGTTGTTTCCACCACCGTGAGAAAGGTTTCAACCTGGCGGACCAGGTCATCGGCATCGCGGGTATCGACCACCGGCAGACCCGCCTGCGCCGCCGCCCGCCTGGCGGCACCGGATGCGAAGAACTGCGCCCACTCCGTCAGTTCAGGTGCCACCACCGCAAGCAGCCGCCAGGCACTCGCCGGCCGACCACGATGACCGGGACGGGCCTGAGCCCGATCGGCGAGGACAGCCGCGGCAGCACGCAGCGCCGCCAGATGGGCCAGGGCGTACCGCTCCCCGGGAAGCTGGGCCAGGCTCGCCTCGTCAAGGCCGTGACGCGCGGCCAAGAGCAGCTCGTCGCGGGAACGGCGGGGCAGCCCCGCGGCCGGGAGCGCCGTTCGAACGTCAGGACGCTCCCGCGTCAGAGCAGACACGGAAAATGTAGCGCGTTGGTCAACAGTCCGCCGGCTCATGACCGCCCCTTCCATGTGTCGAACGCATGTTCGAGCACTGAAAGAAGTAAACCTCGCCCGAGCCAGATCCGTCAACATCGTCGGCCGCAGCGGACCACCCAGGGCGCAGGGCGACGCCCCCCACCCGAAGCGGCTACGAACGCGCTCCCGATCGCAGTCCTTCGGGCCGATGACGGGGTCGTTCCGTACGCGGCACGACAGGCCGACCGCTGTCAGAGCGCGGACCGGGCGGTGCTTCGCATACCCGGACCTCAGTAATCCGGGCCGCCGGCGGCGCGGAAGAACCACGATCGCGCCGCCTTTGGCCCCACGGCGCCCCAGCAACCTGGGCCTCCGGCGGCGCGGAAGAACCACGATCGCGCCGCCTTTGGCCCCACGGCGCCCCAGCAACCTGGGCCTCCGGCGGCGCGGAAGAACCACGATCGCGCCGCCTTTGGCCCTTCAGTAGCAGAAACCAACCCAGGGTCAGCAGAACCAACGGATCGTGGATACCCCCGCGCCGACGACGATCGTCGTCCACGAGCACCAGCGCCGTGCAGTCGCGCGCGAACCGGATGAGACCGCCGCCGTATCTGCTCAGAAAGCCGCATTCAAAGACGGACCCGCGGGGAACGACCCAACGCACCGCGCGGGTACCAGGAAGTTCGACCATGCCGCCGCCACCGCGCCGCGCCGGCCGAAAGGCAGCCAGCGGAATACACGTCACGGGATCGAACACCCGTATCCCCGGGCCATCAAGATCGGCTTCCAGCGCCAGTGGCCGACCGGCAACCATCAACTCAACCCGGCGGTGGTCATCCCAGTCCGCGAGAATCGCGGCAACGCGGCTGTCATCCGCGACGAGCATGACCCAGCCCAGCCTACCGTCGACGACATCCAGGGCCACCTCATGCAGAAGTCCCGGCTGTAGCATCCCCTTCGTCGATGTGTCCATGATGATCGGCACACCTTCCTGTTGTTCCTTCGGCCCCGTACGAACAGGCCTGTATGGAACAAGCGAAGCAGGCAGCCATCAACCAGTCGTACACACACGCTCACAGCGAAAATTGACGCTCCGTTGATGGTAACGTGGAATCGGCGGCAGGACCCACACGAGCCGAAAGCGAAAGAACCCGCGATACTTTGCACGGTAGCAGTCGTCCACCCGACTCGACCCAGGGACGCGAAGTGGTTGCCACAGTGGCGCACACGACGCACGCTGTACCAGTAGGCCAAAGGCAGCACGATCGTCGCCCTCGCCAAAGTCGCCGGCGACATGGCCGTGTCGCCGGCAGCCCGAAGAAGCGCGGACCCGCAAGCGGGTATCGCCAGATACCGTAGCCGGACGGGATCAGCGCGAGAAGGTCACATGCCGAACGAAGAGAACCTGCATTTCGCAATCCTGGGGCCCACCGAGGTCACCCGTGACGGCAATGGGATCGTCCTTGGCGGAAAACAGCGGAAAGTGCTACTCACGGTCCTACTGTTGAACATCGGCCAGATCATCACAACCCGTCATCTGATCGATACGGTCTGGGATGGCGCTCCCCCGGACGGGGCGTCGGCGACCTTACGGACACACATCAGCGAGCTGCGCCGCCGACTCGACCCGACCGAACGCAACCGCCTCCTCGTCCGCAACGGCCCGGGATACGCACTTCGGGTCAGTCCCGAACAGGTCGACGCCACCCAGGCTCACGCCCTACTCGATCAGGGTCGCCGCGCCGTCGAGGACGGGGATCCGGTCGCCGCGATCGCCCCGTTACAGGCAGCCCAGGGCCTGTGGCGCGGTCAGCCACTCGCCGACGTCGCCGAGTACTCCTTTGCCACCGCCCATATCCAGCGCCTTGATGAACTGCACCGCGACGTCCTGCGGACGCGGATCTCCGCGGACCTCTCGCTCGGTCGCCACCGGGAGATCATCGGCGACCTTCGGGCACTGGTCACCCAGTACCCGCGCGACGACGCACTGCGCAAAGATCTCATCATCGCCCTGTACCGGGCCAACCGGTCCGACGATGCCACGCAGGCATGCCGCGAAGGGCTCGAGGCCCTGCATTCCCACGGTCTGGACGCAACTCCGCTACGCCGCCTGCAGGAGGACCTCCTGCGGGGATCGGCCAGCTTGGACTGGACACCACCACGCGCGCTGGAGCGTCCGACGCCACCGACACCACCGAGCCTCGGGGTCTACCAGCTTCCGCCGGACGTCGCCGAGTTCACCGGCCGCGACAGCATCCGGACCAGGATCCTCACCGCGCTGACCGACCCGGAGGCGCTGGCCAAAAGCACCGTCGTCGTAGCGATCGCCGGCAAGCCCGGAGCAGGTAAGACCGCACTGGCAGTCCACCTGGCCCACCAGGTTCGCGAGCACTTCCCCGACACGAGTCTGTTCTTCGACCTGCGGGGCAACATACCGTTTCCCCTGGAGCCGACCCGGGTACTGACTCGGCTCGTACAGGCACTTGGAGTAACCAGAACGGCGGTGCCCACCGACCCGGACGATCTTGTTGAGATGTACCACGGCCTTCTCGCCAATCAACGCATGATAATCGTCCTGGACAACGCCGCCAACGAGGCTCAGATCCGGCGGTTACTGCCCACCACTCCCGGTTGCGCGGTCATCGTCACGAGTCGCTCCCGGCTGCACAGCCTGGACGCCTATCACCGGACAATCGACGTCCTGCACCCCACCGAAGCCGTCGCGCTGCTGGCGAAACTCACCGGTGACCAGCGGGTCGAAGCCGAGCCCGAGGCCGTCCGCGACATCGCCGGGCTCTGTGGCTATTTGCCGATGGCGATCCAGATCGCCGGCCGCAAGATCGCCGCTCACCCGCACTGGCGCCTGGCCCGCGTCGCAGGCCGACTCACCGGTGAACGCGACCGGTTGTCCTGGCTGGAACTGGGTGACCTCGAGGTCCGAGCCAGCTTCGCGCTGAGCTACGATGGTCGGCCGGAGGACGAACGCCAGGCCTTCCGACTGCTCGCCCTCCCCAACGTCGTCGACTTCGCGCCCTGGGCCGCGGCGGCCCTGCTCGGCATCGGCGGCGACGAGGCCGAGGACGTCCTTGACCGCCTCGCCGACGCCCAGCTCCTGGAACGGCGTGGTCCCGACCAGACCGGACAGACCCGATACCGTTTCCACGACCTGATGCGGGTATTCGCGCGGGAACGCCGGACCGGCCAGCGGCAACGCGATGAGGCTTCTCCTCGCATTGCCGGCAGCCCGGCGGATCGCACTGCCGGCGGCCCGGCGGAGCATGACGACACCGCTGGGGCTGCCACAGAGCGGGTCGGAACAGAGCGGGTCGGAACAGAGCCGGTCGGCCCAGAGCCGGTGAACACCGCCGACGACGATCTGCGCACATCCCTGGCCAGACTGCTCTCGGCGTACCTGACCGTTGTCGACCGCGCCACCGCGGCCTTCTCACCCGGTGGGCCGCGCACGACCGACAACCCGGTCGCGCCCGGTGCGCCGGCAGACGAGATCGACACCATCTCCGCCCTGCTCGCGGGGCCACTGGTCTGGTTCGGTATCGAACGCGTCAACCTTCATCTCCTGATCGAGCAGGCGGCCACGCTGAAGCTCGACGAGATGACGTGGCGGTTGGCCGCGGCGGCCACCCAGTTCTACGAATTCAACGGCCATTGGGACGACTGGGATCAGACACACAGCCAGGGCCTGACGGCGGCCCGCCGGGCGGGCGACCCGCTCGCTGAAGCCACCATGTTGTGCAGTCTCGGCGACCGGGACATCGTCCTCGCCTTCGAGGAGGCGTCCTGGCGTCTGGGCGCCCCTGGCACCGACCCGGACAGCCAGCCCGCGATCAACGCGAACGGCGCGGCACGCGATCACCTCGACCTCGCCGCCGAACGGTTCACCCGCAGCCTTGAGATCTTCACCGCTCTTGATCATATTTATGGCGAAGCGCGCAGCCTGCACGGGCTCGCCGACGCCTGCCGCGGCAAGGGCCAGTACGATGAGGCTGCGCAGTTCTTCGACCGGGCGCTGCAGCTGTTCCGCCAGTCCAACAGCCCGGCCGCGGAGGCCGAAACGCTGGTGTGCCTGGCCATGTGCCACGGCAACCGCAAGGAATTCTCTGACGCCATCACCTGCCTGTCGATGAGCCTGGCGATCGCGCGGGATCTCGACAATCGGCCGCTGGAGGCGTACGCACTGCGCCGCCTCGGTGACCTCCACCGCAGCCAGACGCGACTGGAACGCGCACTCGCCGCGTACAACAACTCCCTGACCCTGCTCGCGGCCCTGCCGGATCCGCTGTGGGAGCCGCGCATCCTGATCAGCCGCGGGGACATGCTCGCGCGGATGGACGACCTTCCCAGCGCTCGGCGATCCTGGCAGCAGGGCATCAACCTGCTACGCAAGACCGGCTCCGCGGAACTCGCCGTCGCGGAGCAACGACTGTCCTCGACCGCACCGGTCAAGCCCGCCCAGTTCGGCGCCGGCCGGCTGCTCGGTGGATTCGACCCCGCCTACTTCATCAGCCGCGCCGCCGCCAGCCGGCGGATCGTGCGGGTCCTCAACACGTGGACCGACCTGGTCGCCCCCCAGCATGAGCCGGGGTTCGCAACGGCCGTGGGCAGCGCGCTGGACGGCGGTGCGCTGGTGCAGATCCTCCTGCTCGACCCGGACTCGCCTGCCGCCGCGCAACGAGAGGAAGATCTAAGCCGCAGCGTCAACGTCCCTGACACGATCAGAAGTAACCTGCGCCGGCTCGACGCCATCCGAACGGGTCTGGACCCGCGCCTGCGGCACCGGATGTCCGTGCGTGTCTACAGTGAGCAACCACTGACGAGTTACCACCGGTGGGACAACGGGGCCATCGTGTCGACGTATCCGGTTGGTCGCTCCTCGGCGGCTTCCACCCAGCATGAGACGACGGTCGACTCCACCCTCGTCCAGTTCATCGAGCAGCGCTTCGACAGCCTGTGGGGCCCGGAGGTCAGCACCGGGCTTGACGACTATCTGGGGCTACCGCTGTTGATCGATTCGCGAACGGACGGCTCGTCTGCGCTCACCGTGCAATACGTGCGGATCGAAGACGCGGTCTACGTGGCCGATGACACATTGGCCCGGCTGGTCCGCGACAGCGGCCCGGACGGCGTTCTCACGCAGGTCGCCGGGTCTGGCCGTCATCCCCTGCTGACGTTGGGGAGATGCCGTGCGCTGCTCTGTCGCGACGACGCCTCCCGTCTCCGCGTGTTCTTCGCCCAGAAGTACGGGACGGAACACGACGGCGTGCTGCGCTTGTCACCGCTGCGGTCGGTGGGCCCCACGATACGGTTGTGACCGTGGGACGCGGCGGCGAAACCGGTGAAGCTGCGGCACAGAGCTGCCCGCTGGTGACTGTCGACCTGTGGGGGGTGCATCCCCGTCATGTCCCACACGCAGTCGCGAGAATGGCGCTGGACCGCCGGCACCTGCGGCGCACGACCGGCGTCGTCTTCGCCCGATCGCTCGGCACCGGACGCGGCCAGACCTTCGGCCTGCGCGACGCCGACGTGCTGCGCTGGGGTCTGCTGACCGTCTGGGCTTCCGCGCGCGAGGCGGCCGCGTTCGAACGGTCCGCCATGATCGGCGCATGGTCTGCCATCGCACACGAACGGTGGCGAGCTGAGCTCCACCCGCTGTCGTCCCGCGGGAGGTGGGCCCGCCAGCGTCCGTTCGGCGATCCGGTGACGCAGCCTGCGGGTCTGACGCACCCGGCGGATCCGATTGCGGCGATCACCAGAGCCAGGCTGTCGCTGCGGCGGGCACCCGCCTTCTGGCGCGCGGTGCCGCCGGTGGCCGAGGACCTCGCCCGATGCGAGGGCCTGCGGTTCGCGGTGGGGATCGGCGAGGCACCACTCGGCCTGCTGGGAACGTTCAGCGTCTGGGACGATGCCGAGGCATTGTGCCGGTTCGCCTACGGCAGCCCGGCCCATGCCGATGTCGTTCGCCGCACTGTCGACGGCGGCTGGTACAAGGAAGAGCTCTTTGCGCGTTTCGCCGTTCTACGTACCCACGGAACAGTTAAGGGCCGTGACCCGCTGGCACGATCCGAACAGGGGCCCGAACCTGGCGGATCAGTTTCACCGATCCGGCAGCAACCGCGAAAAACCTGATCATGGTTTATCCCGCGTGCTCGGACGCCCCACGGTAGCCGGGACGAAAATTCCCGACCCCCGCCATCCGATCATGACGGACGAGTCGGGTCGACAGTGGCGTCGGTCACCAAAAGATCCACACCGTTAACCAACCATTGAAGATCATGCGGCACGCTGGAAGTTATGCCGAGCGCAGATCTTCACCACGAGCCGGACCGCGACGCACGCCACTACAAGGACCCTTCATTACACACGAGACCATAAACATGCCTTCCGGTAGCCGTGTTTCACTTGAGATTGATAGCCGAAGGAAACAGGAATGTCTACACCCGCCGAGTCCGGCGTATGCGTCTACTCTCACCAGCTGCATGACACCCGCCGGGTCCTCATCGCGACCGGGGTGAGCGAACCCACCCGACTGTCCCTGACCTCGCTTCCGACGGTGTACCTGCGAGCGGACCTCGCAGCCACCCCGTCCGCGCTGCCCGAGGCGCTGTCGACGTTGCGACCCCACACCCTGATCGTTGGCGCGAACACCGTGGACGCGGCCGCAATAGCCGCCTGGACCGCGGCGGTTCATGCCCAGGAAGATCCTAATGGACTTCTGATCGTTCGCCGTGGCACCTCACTCGCGGCCATCGACCGTGACTGCGCAGCCGCCCATGGCATCACGGTCGTCAACACTCCCGAGGTCAACGCTCGCCATATCGCCCGTTTCGTCGTCAACGCGCTGCTCATCGATGAACCTGACCCCCACCTGGATCCCGGCACGGTGACCGTGGGCCTGATCGGCGCCGGCGCGATCAACGGGCGAGTCGCGCAGGCCGCCGCAGCCCGAGGTCATCGGATTCTCGTTCACACACCGTCCCTGACCGCCGACCCACAGGCGCGGGTCAACTGGCTGTCCGCGCACGCGCCGGCGGACGCGACCGTCACCTTCGCCCCCGACGTCGCCACCGTTTTCGCCGGCTCCGACCTGCTCAGCATCGCCGTGCCGCTGACCACCAGCGGCCTGCACCCGACCGACGGACTCGTCGGCACCGACCACGTCAAGGCATTCGCCGGCACCCGGATCGTGGCAATCTGCGAGCCGGAGGTTCTCATCGAAGACGCGATCATGCACGCCTACTCCAGACGCGAGCTGACGGTTGTCATCGACAACGCGCCCGGGCTGGTCGACCCCCTGCGCCAGCGGATCCTGGAGCGGTTTCCCGACGGCACAGCGTTGCGTCCGGGCTTCACCGTCAGTTCAGCCGCGATGCGCATGCCCGGCTGCGCCGAAGATCTTGACCAGGCGGTCCTCACCGTGGTGGCCACCAGCGAGGTTGCCGATCTGTTCGCCGGCCTGGACGCCGCCCGGACCCCCGGGCCGGCGGCCACCGCACCGGCAGCCACCGCACCGGCCGGGTGCGGCGCCGAACCGACGGCCGACCGTCACGAGCATGGCCGGCGTCATCATCGGACCGATCCCGGTGAGATAGTGATCATCGGTGCCGGGATCGTCGGGTTGACTATCGCCCTGAGCCTGCACACAGCCGGCTGGCGCAAGCTGCGGGTACTGGACGCGGCCCCGGCCGACCGCACCGACCCCAACCTGCAGGGCACGACCTACCGCGGTACCGACGGGCGCCACCTGTCGCTGACCGAGACGATCCCGCACGCTGACGCATCCCGGCGCACGGTTCTGCGCCGCCCGCCCACGGACGGCGGATGGCAGCTACGCGACCCGATCACCCTCAATGATACCGAACGTGACTGGGTCGCGGCCTTCGAGGGATTCGCCGACCGTGCCGGGTTGCGTGCGCTCACAGTCGATCTCGCGATCGGTCTCAACCGTCTGGGCCTTCGCGGCTGGGAGGCGTTGTTCGCTGCCTACCCGCACGCCTTCGATCGGCTGCGCCGGGATGCCCGGCTGCCCCGCTGTTACCTGTCTGCGCCGGATCTCGCCGCCGGGATACGGCTGCAGGGCGCAATCAACTCCACAGCCAGGGTCCTTGGCCCGGATGAGATTGCGCTGCGCTGGCCTGCGCTCATCACAGCCACCGCCGACCCGGTCGCCGACCTGGATCACTCGACCCCCGTATCCGTCGCATCCGTTCACGGTGCTGTCGAGGTCGACGGGTATGCCGTCAACATTCACCAACTTGCCGACACCATCGGTAATCTGGTCGTAGCTGCCGGTGTACCCGTACATTCCGGCAGTCCGGTACGGTCCCTGCGCAGGATCGCGAGCGGCAACCCGGCCGGAAGCTCCGACGACCTTCCTGATGATCTTCCCGGCGACGGTTCGCACGACAGCCCCGATGACCATCCCGGCACCGAATCGGACACCGAATCGGGCACCATAGAACTCGTCCTCGACGATGGCACAACCATGCGGGCCGGCACCGTCATCGTGACGATCGGCGGGCGTGATCTGGTTGCCCTGCTGGGCGAGGACGCGCCATCAGCAGGCGCGGTCCAGCACGTTCTCGGAGTTTCGGTGACGCTGCCCAACCCCGGTCTGCGACACGCCCTCAAGGTGCACGCGCCGGACCCCATCGGGGTCGTGAACATCACCTTGTCCCCGGACTCCGCCCTGATACACGCCAGCGGAGGTTTCGGTTACCTGGGACTCGCACGCCCTGCGCCGGACGATCCGCGGGTCGCGGAACTGATGGCGGCGCTGGAGGACATCGTCGGGCAGCTACTCGCCCCGCCGCAGGGCTCGGACGGACCGCACCGGATCCTCGACCGCCGCACCTGCGAACGTCCGATGACCCCGGACGGCCTGCCGGTGCTGGAAGCCGTGGACGCCTTCGGCGGACAGGTGATCGTGGCGGCCGGGACCAACGCGGGTGGCGCGGTCCAGGCACCGGCCCTCGCCATCCTGCTCGACGGCCTGCTCGCGGGCGAACGCGGCGGGATCCACCTGGCGCTGCGCCCGGATCGGGCCAGCCTGCGGAGCACCTCGGTACCGGTGTCGGTCTGATCCGAGTCGGACACCGTCTCCCAGGCCGCAGCGCCACGAATCGAAGCGTCCCGAAGCAGAACTGAGCGGAACTGAGCGGAACTGAGCGGAACAACCGGTGATCTCGTGGTCCGACATCCCGTGGATCGTCGCCACGTCGGACCACGAGAGGTCCGGTCGCCCACCGGGCCGGACCGGCGGTGGAGGCGGCTGCTCGGCACCGGACAGCCGAGTTGACCAGCATCCACCGCCCCGCCCACCGCCCCGCCCGCCGGCCCGGCCACCAGCGCGTGCGGGTGTCGGTGGAACGGGGTTGGGCACAACGCCCCGAGCACCCGTTATTGTCGAGCACCTTGGATGGTGTATGAGACGGACACGCCCCGCGCGTGGCCAACCGGCGACTGGCCGATCACCGTGGCGCGGGGCGAGGACGAAGACGCGAGGGAGGCAGGCTTGATGGAGCACATCGGGCTGGTCCGCTGGACACCCGCGCGGATGCGTGCCCGGCTGAGCGACGTCATCGGTGTCTACAAGGCCGCCTTCCTCGACGTCCACGAGGCTGATCCGGCGCGGGCGGCCATCGAGCGAACCATGCACGCACGCCGGCACGCTGAGCGTCGGGATCTGCGGGCGGTGGCTGCGCTGCTGCCAGACGACCGCCTGATCGGCTTCGCGTATGCCCTGCCCGGGCAGAAGGGCCAGTGGTGGCATGACGTCGTCTGCGACGCGCTGCAACCCGAGGACGCCGCGGTATGGCTCAGCGACTGCCTGGAGATCGTCGAGTTCCACGTCCTGCCGGAGTTCCAGGGACGGGGGGTCGGGCGCGAACTGATCCGGGAGCTGCTGCGCGAGGCTCCGCAACGCACAGCAGCGCTGTCGGCGCTGGAGCTTCCCGACAGCCGGGCCCGGCGGCTGTATGCCAGTGAGGGCTTTGTGCCGCTGCTGTCGAACTTCCAGTTCCCGGGCAGCTGGGTCGAATACGCGGTACTGGGTAAGCACCTCACGGCCACCGAACCCGCCCAGGGGGAACAACCCCGGTCCCGCGGCACGGCCGAACCGCCGACCGGCCGGGCTCAGGAGGCCAACGGCCGGCGGGTTCGTGCGGTCTGAGCCCAGACCCGTCGTGACCGCCCCTGCATGGGCCTTTGCCGCGGTCACCGTCGCCGCACAGATCGCCTATCCCCTGGCCACACGTGCCGGACGACGTGATCTCACCGTCGCGACGGTGCTGTCGTTCGCCGCGGCCTCGGTCATCCACGCGGCTTGTACCCGCGGCGCCGGATGGGCGGCCAGCATGGTCCTGGTCACCGCCGGCGGCGGGCTTGCCGCCGAGACCGCCGGGGTCCACACCGGTCTCCTCTTCGGCCGCTACGTTTACACCGATGCCCTCGGGCCGGGTGTCGCCGGGGTACCCGTGGTCATCCCGCCAGCCTGGACGATGATGGCCTACCCGGCCTTCACCCTGGGACGCTACGCCGCCCGCCGGCTACCGGGCCAAAGGCGGAGCGTCGCGGTGACCGCGCTGGTCGGAGGTTGGCTCCTGACAACCTGGGATCTCTTCCTGGACCCGCAGATGGTCGACGCCGGCTACTGGCGCTGGTCGGGCGATGTGCCCGCTCTCAACGGCATCCCCCTGTCGAACGCGGCCGGCTGGCTGGTGGTGGGCATCCTGATCACCGGGGGCTTGGCCCTGATCCCGCGACGGCGAGGCGTCCCGGACGGTCCGTTCACCGACCGACTGCCGATTGTCATGATCGGATGGACCTACGCCTCATCGTTGCTGGCGAACCTGGTGTTCTTCGACCGTCCCGACGTGGCCCTGGCCGGCGGGATCGGTATGGGGACGCTGCTCGCCGCTGTGGGGGCCGCGGCGATGGCGACGCGCCGGCAGTACCAGCCGACCTCGTGACCCCCCACCGATCGACCCGAGGTCCGCGTGTCCGGCCCTACAGCTGGACACGGCCCTACAGCTGGACACGGCTGTCGCCGGTGGCGAGCGCGGTCGCAGCGGGCGTGCTCACTGTCCACACCGCCGTGAACGCCCGCCTGTTGCGGGTCCCGCCGAGCGCCGAGCCGGTGGCCGAACTGGTGAGCGTGTTGCTGCCGGTGCGCGACGAAGTCGAGCGGGTGGTCCCATGCCTGTCGGCGGTGCTGGCATCGGTCGCGCTCCCCCACCTCGAAGTGATCGTCTATGACGATGCCTCCACCGATGGAACCGCGGAGCTAGCAGACGGGATGGCCGACCGTGACGGCCGCGTCCGGGTGGTTCACGGCAGCACAGTGCCGGTCGGATGGCTCGGCAAACCGCACGCGTGCGCCCGGCTCGCCGACGCGGCCCGGGGAAACGTGCTGGTCTTCATCGACGCGGACGTCACCGTCGCCCCGGACGGGATCGCCCGGACGGTCGGATTGCTGCGCGCGACCGGCCTCGACCTTGTCTCGCCCTACCCCCGTCAGGACGCCCACACCCTCGCGGAACGGCTGGTTCAGCCGCTCCTGCAGTGGTCGTGGCTCGCGCTCCTGCCGCTGCGGCTGGCCGAACGGTCCCCGCGGCCGTCGTTGTCCGCAGCGAACGGCCAGCTCCTGTGCGTCGACACGGCTGCCTATCACCGGGCCGGTGGACACACCCGCGTCCGTGACCATGTCCTCGAGGACATCGCGCTCCTGCGGGCGGTGAAGGCCGCGGGCGGGCACGGGGTCGTCGCAGACGGAACGGACATCGCCTGTACCAGGATGTACAACGGCTGGCCGGCCCTGCGTGACGGCTATGCCAAGTCGCTGTGGGCCGCCGGCGGGAACATCGGCGCAAGCGCCGGCCAGGTCGGCGTCCTGGCCTGGCTCTTCGTGCTTCCGGCGATTGCCATGATGCGCGGTTCCCGGGCGGGCCTTGCCGGTTATGTCGCGGCAGTGGCCAGCCGGGTGATCGCGGCACGGCGCACCGGCGGCCGGGCGTGGCCCGACGCCCTGGCGCACCCGCTGTCCATCTGCGTGTACGGCTACCTGACCGCGCTGTCCTGGATTCGACGGCTACACGGCACCGCCACCTGGAAGGGCCGTCGCGTCTGACCGGTGAAAAACGGTGATGCAGCTGGTGAACGGCACACGATGGGAGCCCGATGTCGGGCATCCAACCGCTACGGTCTGCTTTGTGTACGATGTCCGTTCCCTTGGCCCACCCGGCGCCGTTCCGCCGCTGTCGAGCGCCGGTGCGGAGCTCCACCGGACGGTCGCGCCGGCCGCCGTGGGCGGGCTGGTCACCGTCACCGCTGTTACTCTCACGGTCGTCTTCGCCGACGCACCGGGCCTGCGTACATGGTGCACGATCTTTCTGGCCGTGACGGTTCAGGCGTTCCCCTTCCTCGTCCTCGGCGTGCTCATCAGCGGCGCGGTGGCCGCGTTCGTCCCCGACGGCGCGTTGGCCCGGGTACTGCCGCGCCGGGCCGTGCTCGCCGTGCCGCTGGCCGGGGTATCCGGCGCGTTGTTGCCTGGATGCGAATGCAGCTCGGTGCCCGTCGCCAGACGCCTCATCGACAGCGGAGCGCCACCGGCGGCGGCGTTGACCTTTCTACTGGCGGCGCCGGCCATCAATCCGGTCGTGATCGTCGCAACCGCCGTCGCCTTTCCGAACAACCCGCGGATGGTCCTGGCGCGGTTCATCGCCTCGCTGCTCGCGGCCATCATTGTCGGGTTGATCTGGCACCGGTTCGGCGTACCGATTCTGAAACAGAACGACACCGCCCCCGACGGAGATAATCATGGGGGACGCGGTGGCGGCCTGCGGCTGCGCCGGCTCGCCGATGTCGCCGGTCACGACTTCCTCCACGCCGGCGGCTTTCTCGTCCTCGGCGCGGCGCTGGCCGCGACGCTCAACGTCGTGGTGCCGCGATCGGCGCTGGACGCGGTGGCGGGCGCCGGCATCCTCACAGTGATCGCTCTTGCGGTGCTGGCGGTTGCGCTGGCCGTCTGCTCCGAGGCGGACGCGTTCGTCGCCGCGAGCCTGTCCCAGTTCCCACTGACCGCGCGACTGGCCTTCCTCGTCGTCGGACCGATGATTGACGTCAAATTGATCGCCATGCAGGTGGGGACCTTCGGTCGCCAGGTGACCTCACGGTTCGCGCCGGTGACCTTTCTCACCGCGGTCATGACCGCGGTCGTGGTCGGGACGGTTGTGCTGTGACGCACAGTGACCTTGATGGCAACGCCCTCGACGCCCTCGACGGAATCGACGGGCGCACGGGTCTTGACACCGACGATGACCACAAGACCACCGAGGCCGGCGCCGGAACCCACATCGGCCCGATCGGCGGACTCCTGCTGCTCATCATGGGCATCACCTTCCTGCGACTCGCGCAGACCGGCGCCTACACGTCCTACGTGCGGGTAGGCATGCGCATCCCGCTGCTGGCCGCCGGCGGGCTGGTGACCCTGCTCGGCACGGTCGCCCTGGTGCGCTACGCCAGCGCCGGCAACCATGACCAGACACAATCCGCCCACCGGCACGGTCCACCGGGCGTGGCGCTGTTGCTCCTACTGCCCGTCGCCGTGATCTACATGGTCGCCCCGCCGTCCTTGGGCGCCTTCAGCGCGAGGCGTGCCACCATCACCGTGCCACCACCGCGGGCTGTCCCCTACGGGCCGCTGCACCCGGGACCGGACGGGATCGCCACCCTCCCCATGCGGGAGATCGTCGAACGGACGTACGACCGCGGCCGGTCGCTTGCCGGGACGACCGTCCGGATGACCGGTTTCGTGGCGGTACCCGAGGGCCGGCAGATCCTGCTGACCCGATTCGTGATCCGGTGCTGCGCCGCTGACGCCGAAGCCGCGGCCGTTGATCTCACGCTTCCAGACGGCGTTGCCGCACCCGCCGAAAACACCTGGGTGACGGTACTGGCGACCTGGGACGGCAGCATTCCCGATCATGGTAGGCCGAAATTTGCGGCACGCACACTGGACGTCATTCCAACCCCGGTCGATCCGTACGAGACATAACCGCCATGCCGGTGGGCCCGCCGGTAC
>NZ_CAUVXI010000098.1:0-728 GCF_963555845.1 Protofrankia sp. Cas8
ACTGGTGTACGGCCTGCTGGCACAGACACGGAAACGAACAGTCTGCGGCATGCTCACGGGCGCCGGGCTGTCCCGGGTATGGCCCCATCACCCGGCCCACCGGTTCTTCTCCCACGCCGTCTGGTCCCCCGACCAGCTCGGCCTTGCCCTGGCCCACCTCGTGGTCACCCTCCTGGTACCGACCGGCGCCGTGACGGTAGCCGTCGATGACGCTCTGTTCCACCGGTCGGGGAAAAAGGTCTGGGCGGCCGGCTGGTTCCACGACGGCTCCGCGACAGGCTCCACCACGGTCGGATTCGGTAACACCTGGGTCCTCGTCGAGATCGTGGTCCGACTCCCGATGCTCGACCGGCCGGTGTGCCTACCCGTCCTCGCCCGCCTCGCCCGGACGAACACCATGTCTCCCCTCCCGGCTGCGGCTGGCCCGCCAGATGGTCACCACGCTGGCCGCGGCGCTCCCCGACCGCAGCCTGCACGTGGTCGCCGACGCCGCCTACGCCGGTAAGGAGCTCCGTGCCCTACCCGCCCAGGTGACCTGGACGACCCGGCTGCGGGTCGATGCCGCCCTGTACGACCTGGCCCCACCGCGCACCGGCCGCCGGGGCCGGCCCCGGTCCAAAGGAGCGCGGCTGTCGAGCCTGACCGCGCTCGCCGCACAGGTGTCGTTCGCCCGACCGGCTGAGATCATTCACCGGTATGCCGCTCGCTGGTCGATCGAAGTCATGATT
>NZ_CAUVXI010000098.1:1343-5850 GCF_963555845.1 Protofrankia sp. Cas8
CACGCCGTCGAGCGCACCGTCCCGTTCGGCCTGACCTGCCAGACCCTCACCATGCTGTGGTACGCCACCGTCGGTCACACCCCCACCGAGTCGCCGATCACCGCGACCAGGCCCCCTGGTACACCACCAAGGCCAACCCTTCCACCGCCGACATCATCGACAAGCTGCGCCGGGTACTGATCGCCACCAAATATCAGGTCACACGCCCCGACCAGCCGACCCCCGAGGAAATCCACACCATCCGTCTGGCGTGGGAGCTCGACGCAGCGTAACAGCGAAAGTCGAGGCCTGCGCCCAGGGCCTAGTTTTCCGGGACACGTAGTCGGCGTTTACGTTGGCCGTGGATGATCCGCCCGGCGGGGCGTGGATTGGTGAGGCGGCTACCAGCACGGGGGATGCAGGATCCCGTCTCGGCGACGTGTGCCCAGGTTCTTGATCGGGTGGCTGAACAACGGCCCATCCAATGCGCGCGAAGTTGTGCGAGAGATGTTCGCCACCGGTCGGCGTCCAGACTCGATCAGGTGGGACGAGCCTTAAGATGATCGCCCTCTGCCACGGGGCGAGCGGGACGATGATTCGAGGCTGAACCAATCTGTCCCGGACCTGTGGCTCCAACCCGCCGACGCACTTCGTCGCCGCGCGGGTTGTCGACCGCAGTGGCCGGCGAGCCGGATCTATGGGGTGAGCGAACTGCGGATCCGGCGCAGAACGGTCGGGACAGCCTGCCAGCTCGCCCTTCTTTAAGATCTTTAGCCGGACGCGGCTCCGCTACGCGACCGCGGCGACGATGTGGTAGCGATGTGTCGATTAGACTCTTCCGGTGATTACCGGCGATCTGAAGAACAAGATTGACCGCGTCTGGAACGCCTTCTGGTCGGGTGGAATCTCCAACCCGTTGGAGGTCATCGAGCAGATCGCCTACTTGATGTTCATCCGGCGGCTGGAGGACATCCAGACCGCCAAGGAGCGCAAGGCTAACCGGACCACGCGGCCGATCGAGAACCCGGTGTACACCCAGGACACCGAGTACCTCCCGTCCTCTGCACGTTCGTGCGCTGTGCTGACTGTGTGACTTTTTGATCGGCCCGTGTCGTGGTCGCCGCCGCGATCGACGACGCCGGTGTCGACTTCTTCACTTGTGGATGGGACCTGTTGTGGTCGACAGCGGCCAGCCGCTACTCCGCCGACGATTCTGAATGATCTCGGCGGCGATCGACACGGCGGTCTCTTCGGGGGTGCGCGCGCCCAGGTCAAGGCCGATCGGTGCACGGATGCGAGCGAGATCCTCCTCGGTCAGACCGGCTTTGCGCAGCCGGGCCAGCCGATCCGCGTGGGTACGCCGGCTCCCCATCGCTCCGATGTACCCGGCTGGCGTGCGCACTGCCACCTCCAACAGCGGCACGTCGAACTTCGGGTCGTGGGTGAGTACGCAGATCACCGTCGACGGGTCCACCGCGGTGCGGATGAGATAACGGTGCGGCCACTCGACCACCACCTCGTGTGCTTCGGGGAACCGTTTCCGGGTGGCGAACACGCCCCGGGCGTCGCAGACGGTGACGTGGTAGCCGAGGAAGACCCCGATCCGGGTGACCGCGTGGGCGAAGTCGATCGCGCCGAAGAGGAGCATCCGCGGGGGAGGCGCGATGGATTGGACGAAGACGGTGACGGCGTCACCGCACCGTTCGCCCGCCGGCCCGTAGTGGCGCTGGCCGGACTGCCCTTGCGCGAGCATGCCTCGCGCGTCGTCGGTGACCGTCACGTCGAGGCCCTCGGTGCCGGTCGTGCCGGCCGCGCGGTCCTGCCATACCGTGCGTCGCGCCCCCACCCGTGCCGGTCCGGCGATCACGGTCGCCACCGCGACCGGCTCCGCTGCCGCCGATGCCGACGCGACGGCCGGAAGGTCCGGCGCAGTCACGTGATCGATTCGCTGTACGAAGACGCTGATCGTGCCACCGCAGGTCAGGCCGGCTGCGAACGCATCGTCGGCACCGAAGCCAAAGGTCTCCAGGACCGGTTCGCCGGTGGCAAGCACCCGTTGCGCCGTGTCGTACACCGCCCCTTCGACGCAGCCGCCCGAGACGCTTCCGAGCGCCTCGCCAGCGGTGTCGACGGCCATCGCGGCACCGGGAGGCCGGGGCGCGGACGCGCTGGTCGTCACGACGGTGGCCAGGGCGAACGGCGTTTCCGACTCCCACCATCCGAGCAGATCCGCCAGCAGCTCACGCATGAGACCTCACCACCGAGCGATCTGTGGCTGCTCATCCTAGCGGCCGGTCCACGGCCAGCGGGAGGCGCACGACAGTTACGATGCGATCATTTAACGAAGATGGCGAATTGGGGGAGGAGTGTGGAAACCTGGGCGCATGCAGAGCGCTGACCTGGACGGCTACCGTGCCGGGCTGGGGTACGAGGGCCGGCCTGTGCCGGCGTATGAGACCTTTGGCGTGCGGATCGTCGAGGTCGGCGGCGGGCGGGCGGTCGTCCGCCTGGCCGTTGCGCCGCCGCTGCTGGGGACGGACGGCCGGCTGCTCGCGGGCGCCCTCGCCGTGATCGCGGACGCCGCGTGCGGCACCGCCGTCGCTGTGGCCGGCCCCGGTGGACCCCCCATGCTTACTGCCCAACTGAGGCTGGAGGTTGTCCGGCCGCTGCCGGTTGCCCCGGGCTGGCTGACCGCCGACGGCCAGGCCGACTTCGCCGGCGACGACAGCGGGCTGGCCCGTGGGGAGTTGGTCGACGCCGCCGGTGAGCTGGTCGCGGTCACCTCACTGCGCGCGATCAATCCGCAGCGCAGTCTGGCCTCGACCCCTGCCTCGTCTCCTGCCTCGGCACAGATGGATAGCACGCACTCACCGTCGGCAGCGGATCCGACCTCGTCGGCAATCGTGTCCGGGGCCAATCCGCCTCTCGCCAGCGCGCTGTCGGCCCTGCTCGGCGTGGTCAGTCGTACCCGCAGACGCGGGGAGTCCGAGCTGACCCTGCGGCCGGGCCTGCAGGTGGCCAACAGTTTCGGTGCCGTCCACGGTGGTGTGCTCGGGCTGATCGCGCATATCGTCGCCGCCGACGCCCAGGCCACCGTGTTGGTGCCCGGCGAACGGCTGGTGCCGCTCGACCTCGCCGTCAACTACCTGCGAGGTGTGCCCGCAGGCGGCGAACCCGTCACCGCCGCAGCCACGGTCGCCTACCGGGGCCGACAGTTCGTCGTCGCCGAGGGCGAGCTGCGTAATTCCGATGGGCGCGGCGCCATCCGGTTCTCGTGCGGCGCGCAGATCCGTCGTTCCGGCTGATTTCCCCCGGCACCGGTCCGTGTGCTCGTCAGGCACGGCGGCCGAGCACACCTGACCGGCGTTCGTCGTCACCGCCGTCACCGCGGCAGCGACGGCCCGGGCGAGGGCGGCGTCCGTGAACACCACGATCGGCGACTTGCCGCCGAGCTCGAGTGTCCTGGGCGCCAACCGGTCGGCCGCGACCCTAGCTAGGTGCCGACCGGGGGCAACCGAGCCGGTGAACGTGACGCGCCGTACCGCCGGGTAAGCGGCCAGCGGCGTGCCCGCCTCGGGCCCGGTACCCGTCACCACGTTCAGCAGGCCGTCCGGGAGGCCCGCACCGCTGGCCAGACGGGCCAGGCGCAGCGTCGAGGTCGATGTAAGCTCCGACGGCTTGGCCACGACCGCGTTCCCCGCGGTAAGCGCGGGGCCAGTGCCCGATACGCCTGGTTCAGAGGCAGGTTCCACGGTGTGATCGCGGCGATGACGCCGTAGGGCTCGAGCCGAGTGTAGGTGTGGTGACGGCCACCTTGATCGATCGTGTGCCCGTGATGCGCGCTCAGCACTCCTGCGTAGTACCGGAAGTAGGCGGCCGACATCTTGACTTCCGTGCGGAGCTGGGCGGCGACCTTCCCCGTGCAGGCACGCTCCAGCTCCATCAACTCGTCGGCGCCGGCCTCCATCGCGTGCGCAACCCGGTGGAGCACCTCCGAACGCTCCGCACCCGACCGCCATGCCCACCCTGGCTGGGCCGCCACAGCCGCGGCCACGGCCCGGCCGACATCGCCGCCGCCGAGCCCGCGGCAATCTCGTCACCCGGCAGCCGGGTCGCTGGATCGCCGGGTCCAGCGTGGGCAGGTACGCACCGCTCGCCGGCCGCTCGGCCTTGCCGCCGATCCAGTGGTCATGGCGGACCGGCACGTCAACCTTCATTCCGCAGCTCGGCGCGCAGCGCTACGGGCAATGACTTGACGACACGGATGGGCATCGTCTCGGTCGGCATTCAGCTTGCCTCCGTGGCCTGCGAAAACGGTCTTCTCGTGGAGTGTAAGCTGTCTTTCCGGAAAACGAAAACGATTCAACAGCTGACCATCCGGCAGGGGGTACATCCGGTCGTGCGGGCTGCGGCGGCTGCCGGTGCGGGCGCTGCCGAGCTTCGCGACCCGCAGCCTGTCGGCCGCCGGTCGCGAAGAGGCGGTAAAGTCCGTTGCCGGCACGCTTGAGCCGGTGCACATGGAGGACTG
>NZ_CAUVXI010000098.1:5875-6497 GCF_963555845.1 Protofrankia sp. Cas8
GGGAGTCGCCGGTGGCAGACGTTCAGGAAGTTGTGCTGCCCAGCGGTGAGGTCGTCTGGGTAAGGGTGACGCCGGAACAAGGACCCGGCGATGTCGCAGGACGCGGCCGGTCGGGGCAGGCGCGCGTCGTCGAGGGTTTTTCCGAGCTGGTACGTGGCATAGCCGGCAGCCTCAACAATGCTCTGCAGCATGTCGCGCCCGTCACCATCACGGCGGAGTTCGGCATCGAGTTCGCCGTGAAGACCGGAAAAGTCATAGGCGTTCTCACCGAGGCAGGGGCGACGACATCCGTGACGGTCACGTTGACATGGTCCAGGGCTTCGCCTGACGAGTCGTCGGGCCAGTCGCGGTCCGCAGCCATTCCCGTGGCGCCTGGGCCGGGCGCGGACTCCGGCGGGGGACAGCCCGGTCCGGCTGCCGACAGCTGACGCGATGGCCCGAGATGGTCACGGTAAGGTCCTGCACAGGGTTACGGTCATTGATCGTCATGATGCGATATGTCCGGATCGGCGGTGAAACGGTGACCAGACGGCGGGGAACGGTCGGTGCGGGCGGTGGACACGGCCGGCGGTCCGACATGTTGTGGTGCTACGGATCAAAGGGGATCCGTAGCGGAGGCTGT
>NZ_CAUVXI010000098.1:6962-19952 GCF_963555845.1 Protofrankia sp. Cas8
GTAGCGGTCACCACATTTATACCGGTCACCACATTCGGGTGGTGACCGGTGGACCGGCTACTGCGTCCACTGAGGCAACTACTGCGAAAGGCCGTTGTCGAAGTTGCCTGTGACACCGGCTCGGTTGGGACCGGTTTCTTCATCGCCCCCGGTATCGTCATCACCTGTGCGCACGTGGTCGCTGGCCGCCCGTCGGTGGTGTGGGTACAGGCGGGTGACGTCAGGCAATCGGCGACCGTGCTGTTCGCCGAACCTCGCGAGGCGCCCGTGGGTGCAAGGATCTTTCCGTATCCGGATATCGCGCTCCTGGCCGTCGAGTGGACGGCTGAGTACAGCTGCGCATGGCTTGGACAGGCGCGGCCGGAACGGCACGCCAGTTTGTACTCGATCGGCTATCAGCTCCTGTACGCCGACGATCCCTCCCCCTCGCCGCTCGCGTTCGAAGCCGTCGGTGACCTTGAGATCCCGGGTGGAACAGCCATAAGGATCAGGGGCGACGAGGTGGACGAGCGGATGTCGGGCAGTCCGGTGCTCGACGAGGCGACCGGCGAGGTCTGCGCGATGATCAAAGCCGCGCGCCAGATCGGCACCGACCGTGGGGGCGTGGCGATCACTCTCGATGCGCTGCAGCGGCTTCCCACCGGTCTGCGGATTCGGGTTCTGCGTTCCCACGACCGCTGGCACCAACGCGGGCAATGGGTGCGAAGCCTTGACGCGCTCGCCGCGGAACGTCATCGCGCCGCGCCCGGTCATGGCCTGGGCGACCCGTTACTCCCCCCGTACCTGCGAGGTTTCCTGCTCGGAGTGCTGGCCGAGCTGCCCGTTCCCGAGGACCCGCTGTCGATGCTGCAGGTGCTCAATCGCGTGCCGGTTGCTCCCGACATCAGGGTCACCGACTACCGCGACATCGCGTTCTACTTCGACACCGCCGCATGGCTGTCGCGAGATATACAGCTTCACCCGCTTGTCGAGTTCCTGGAGCGACTCGTCATCCAGTTCCATCGCGAGTCTTCAGACGTCGCGGATCGGCTCTGGACGGTCGCTGAACTCCTCGCGGGCAGACTCGGTCAGAGGTCGCAGCTTGGCGACCGGGTGACGCCCCGTGCTGTCCTGACGGCACCCAACCCGGTCGCCGCGTCCGCCGAGGGGCGCTCGGTAATCGTGAACGTGGAACCGCACGGCAACGACCAGCGGCTGCATCTGCTCTCGATCAGGCTCGACCGAGGTGACGGGGACGTGGTCCAATATCCGTGCGACCGCACCCCGCGGGCTCTCGACCAGGTGTGGACGACGGTCCGTCAGATCCTTCCCGATGCGATCGAGGACCTGGGGGGCGGGACGAAGGTGATGGTGCAGGTCGTCCTCGCCGAACGCCTGTTGCGCGAGTGTGAAGAGGCGTGGGAGAACTGGCGGATCTGGCCGGACATGCCGCACCGGCGGCTGGGCCGCAGTCATCCTGTCGTCGTCCGGGCCGCTGACGTCTCCGGAAGTCGAATCCGGGAACGGATGCGCAGAGACCGCTGGGACGCCATGCACGCAGCGGGGGCGGGGCCGGACGTGGCGCGCGTGCGGTGCGACAGCGGCACCGATGACGACTTCTGGGACGGTTGGTACCAGGAACCGACGCGGTTGCACTCGCTTGTTGTGCTCCCCGGCCCGCCAACGACGAGTCCGGCGTCGGAGGCGTTCCGCATCGGTGTTGCCGAGGGCCTGCCGATCGCAATTTGGCGCCGTCGGCCCTGCCTGGACCATGGATTGGAAAATGGTGCCCTCATCGAGCCCTGCACAGGCGCCCGCTTCCAGCGGTCGTTGAGCGACCACCTGCGTGGTGTGAGCGTGGGCGGGCTTCCGGAGCACGCCCGCCAGCTGCGCAACGATGCGGCGACGTCGTTGACGTCGTCGACGTCCCCCCACCCGGGCGACGGGCTCGTTCTGTACTGGGATCCGCCGCGCTCCCCACCCTTCCGCCTCACGGAGCCGGACTGATGGTGTGACGCGGCGGACAGCGGAATCCCAACATCGCCCTTGGCGGGAGACTCTCGAAGGAGACGGGTCAATGGACGACTGGCTGATCTACCGGGGCACCGGCGAGCCTCACGACGGGATCACCCGGCTTCCGCCCGCTCCTGCGTGGCGTTCCTTCAACGGCTCGCCGGCTCTGTCCGGATCGGCTCCGCCAGAGTCGGCGGCGGACGTCTATCGAGCCCGGACCTACCAGCCGAGCCGCGATGAGATCGAACTCGTCAACGCCGCGATGTATCTGCGCCGTCCGTTGCTGGTGGAGGGGAAACCCGGCACCGGAAAATCCACGCTTGCCTATTCGATCGCGTACGAGCTGGGCCTCGGCCCGGTCCTGCGATGGTCGATCACCAGCGGTTCCGCGTTGCGCGACGCCTTGTACGTTTACGACGCGCTGGGGCGGCTGGAGGCGGCCAACCGCCGGAATCGGGCCGACCCGGCGCAGGACGATCCGGACGACATCGGCAACTTTCTGACGCTGGGGCCGCTGGGTACGGCTCTGCTGCCGTTCGGCCGGCCGCGGGTGCTGTTGATTGACGAGATCGACAAGGCGTCCTATGACCTGCCCAACGACTTGCTCAACCTTTTCGAAACCGGCGTGTTCGAAATCGACGAGCTGCGCAGGATCGCGAAGGTCCGGCATCGGGTGGACGTGCTGCCGACCGGTGACCGCGCTCCGGTGGAAATCGTCGACGGCGTCGTGACATGCCGGGAGTTCCCGATCGTCGTCCTCACCTCCAACCAGGAGCGTGAGTTCCCGGCAGCGTTCCTACGACGTTGCGTCCGGCTCAGTATCGCGGAGCCGGACGAACGACGCCTCGGCGCCATCGTGGTAGCCCACCTCGGAGACGACGCCGCGACGGCCGGTGCGGACATCGTCAGTGACTTCCTCCGGCGCCGGAGCCGGATGACGCTCGCCACCGACCAGTTGCTCAACGCCATATACTTGACCTCCAACGCGGCACGAGAGATCGGTCCGACCCGCAGCCGCCTCGTCGAACTCGTTCTACGCGGCCTGGACAGCGTTGCCGAGCCGCCGCCGTGAACGGGCTTGGACGAGTGCGCGCGATCCTCGAAGGCGTGGGTATCAGCCAGACACCGGGGGAGCTGGCCGAGGCCCTGTGGCTCGCGGATCAGCTGCGATCGGCCTCGACAGCGGCTCCGGGCGGGCAGTCACCGGACGATTCCGGCCGTACCGGCTCCGACGATCCCGGAACCTCCGATCTCGCGATGCCGGCGCGGGAGGTGCCGGCCGCGCAGCCGCGCCCGTCCGCCGACGGTACGGCTGACGGCGAACCGGTGGGTGGTCTCCACCTGCCGGACGCGGGTCGATCCGGCTTTGGGCGCCAGCCCGATCCCCGTCCGATCATGCTTCCAGCCAAACCGGCGTTGTCGAGGTCACTGCGGCTGGTGCGGGCGCTACGGCCGTTGAAGAGGCTGACCGAGCCCAGGGCCACCCGTGCCCTCGACGAGGAGCTGACCGTGGAGCACAGCGCCCGCGCCCGCGCCTACCTGCCGGTCATCTCCACCGCTCAACGGCCGCGGCTTGATGTCGTCGTCCTTTCCGATATGGCTCCATCGATGGTGGTGTGGGATTCGGCGGTGCGGGAGTTCGGCACGCTCCTGCACGGCCTCAGTGCCTTCGAGCACGTCCGACGGGAGCGTTTCGACTCAGCGGAAATGGACGGTGACGTCGGCTGGCTGCGCATGCCGGGCTCGGCCGGCATGCGCAGACAATCCGGCGAGTTCGTCGTCTCCCGGGGTCGGCAGGTAGTAATGGTGTTCAGTGATTGTGTGGGCGTGGGCTGGCGGACGGGAAGGGTACAGCGGACGCTCGCCGCGTGGGGGCGCTCGGTGCACGTGGTCATCGTTCAGCCGTTTCCCGAACACCTGTGGCGGCTTACCGGTCTGGATATCCGGCACGGGCGGCTGTCAAGTCCGCGGCCTGGAGCGAATAACGCCGCACTGCGGTTCACTGAGGCCGGTCGGCCGCGCACTGCGTCGGATCGGACGGCCTCTGGCGTCTCGTTGCGCGGCGTCGAGCAGGTGCCCGTGCCTGTTGTGCAGCTGCACGCGGCGTGGCTGGCCAACTGGGCGCGTCTGGTCGGCGGCGACGGTCGGGGAATCGACGCGGCGGTGTGTTTCGGCAGCCGACCGTCGTCCGACGCAGACACGCCCGCGGACGGGCTGTCCGTCCGGGAGAAATTCCTGGCGTTTCGGCGTGAAGCGACGCCTGAAGCGGTCGCCCTGGCGACCTACCTGGCTGTCCTGCAGACGTTCACAGTGGACCTGATGTCCGTCGTCCAGCATCGGATGTTGTCCGCTGTCGATCCCTCGCATCGCGCCGAGGTCCTGACCAGCGGACTGGTGACAAGCCGCCGCCGGGCTGATGCGGGTACGGCGGGACCGGCCGGGCGGCCGTCGGATTATGATCTTGGCTACACTTTCACCGACGAGGCACGCAGTCAGTTCCTGAGTTCCATCGGGCGCGCGAACCTCCAACGGATGCTGCGGGTCGTCGACGAGGTCTCCGAGTCCCTGGGTCGGGCTCTCGGCGCGACGCCGCACGAATTCACGGCCGCGATCGCCCTCGACTCCATGACCGGTTCGGTCGCTCTCGGGGCACCGTTCGGTTATCTCACCCTGGAAGCCCTGCGACGGGGTGGCAGCCCGTACGCCAGCCTGGTGGCGGCCCCGGACGCCGATATGTTGTCAGGCGCCGAACCGGGCACCACGGAGCGGCCCGACCCCGAGCAGGCGCGTGACCTGGCCGCTCTTGCCGAGCTGCACTTCCGCCACTTCCAGCGGGCCGGTCGATCACGTGATCTGACGGAGGCGCTCGGCGCGTACAAGGACGCCGTCGAGATGACCCTGGTGGATGACCCCGACCGGATCGATCGCGTCGTCGGACTGGCTGCGGTGCTGTGTGCGTACGATGACACGGTTGGTGACCCGGCGAGCATCAATGCGGCCGTATCCGCACTGCGTGACGGCGTTCGTGACACCGTGACCGGCCGGCCGGAGTGGTTCGCCGGGACTGTGGCGCTGGCTACCACACTGCTACGACGCAACTCGGGTCATCCTGGCATCGACGACCTCGCGGAGGCGTCGGCGCTGTGGCAGCAGCTGTTGCGGCATCCCGGCGCCGAGCAGGTCGCGACGTACGCGACCGGGCTCGCCGATACGCTTACAGCGATGTACGTGATGAACGCCCGTATCTCGGACATCGACGATGCCGTCGACGCCCGTCGTCAAGCTGTACAGGCCACCGACACAGGCGATCCTGAACTGCCGCGGCGCCTGATCGCCTACGCGCGGGCGTTGCGGATACGGGGGCGAATCGAGGACCATGTAGTACCGCTGCGCCGGGCGGTCGCAGCGGCGTCGCGGTTGGCCGGAGGTGAGGACGCCGCTGTGCTGGCGGCCCGACATGAACTCGCGGTCGGCCTTTTTCATGCTGGGTTTACCGATGAGGCACATGCCGAGCTGCGTGATGTGATTCAGGCACGCAGGCAGGTGCTCGGGCAGGACCACCCGGACACGGTGGCGAGCCTGGCCGTACTCGAGGAGTTCTCCTGACCGTCGATTCTCGGCCGTCCGGGTGGCGTAGCGGCCGTGCCGCCTACCCTCGTAGAGTACGCTGGGTAATGGCTGGTCGATGAGGCTCGGCTGCCGCCTGCAGGCAAGGGGTTTATTACCGTGCACGGGCCCGCCGGTCAGAACAGGCCGGTCGTAATGGGTATAGACCCGGGTGGAATTGTCTGGCGGCGACCCGCCGACTGGCCGTTCGTGCCGAAGTGGCTGCTGATAGGCTGTGCCGTCGGTGCTATTGCCGGGTTCGGCGCTGTCGGCCTGTATGAACTGGTGAAGCTGGCGACGACGTGGTTGCTCGTCTGGGCGACGGGGACGGAGCCGGCCACCACCGTCGCCGAGGCACCTGTGCACGGCGTGATCCAGGGGACCCGATGGTGGTTGCTACCGGCTGTGGTCGGGGGCGGCGCTTTCATCTCAACCCTGCTGGTCAAACTCGTCGCACCGGAATCAGCGGGTCACGGCACCGACGCGGCTATCAAGGCCATCCATTACGATCCCACTTCGATGCGGGCACGGGTACCCGTCGTCAAGCTGCTTGCCTCCGCGGGCACCCTCGGGTCCGGTGGGTCCGGCGGCACTGAGGGACCGATCGCGCAGATGTCGGCGGCGATCGGGTCGACCTTGGCCCGGAAGCTCCACCTGTCCGTCGCCGACGCGAAGATTGTCGTGACGGCGGGGCTCGCCGCCGGAATCGGTGCGATCTTCCGGTCCCCGTTCGCCGGCGCGTTGTTGGGCGTGGAAATGTTGTATGTCCGTGACATGGCGCCCGCAATCCCGTTGCCTGCCTTTGCCGCGTCCGTGACCGGTTATCTGGTTTTCAGCTCCGTGGTAGGTTTCGACCGTATTTTTGAGGGTGTCGGAGTATTCCACGTCGGTATTGGCGAGATCCTTTTGTTTGTGGCGCTCGGACTCGTGGTCGGCCTGTTGGGTCGGCTATTCGTGTGGTTCTTCTATCTGGTCGACCGGACCTTTGTGAAGATCGGCCGTTTTCCGGTACTGCGCCCGGCGCTGGGGGGCCTGGCGGTCGGTGTGATCGGCATGGTGCTGCCGGGCGTTCTCGGTACCGGTTACGGCAACATTCAGGTCGGCTTGGACCGGCACCTGCTGCTCGCGATGCCGCTGTGGGCGGTGCTCCTCCTACCGGTCGGCAAGATCGTGGCTACGTCACTGTCAGTGGGCTCTGGCGGTTCCGCCGGGATCTTCGGTCCGGGGCTGGTCGTCGGGGCTGCTGCCGGGGCGGCACTGTGGCGTCTGTCGGATCTGGCCGGGGTGGCCCCGCCCGACCCTGGAGTCATGGTCATCGTGGGCATGGCGGCCTGTCTCGGACCGATCGTCCACGCGCCGATCGCTCTGACCGTCATGGCCATCGAAACCACCAGGGAGGTCACGCTCGCTGTGCCGGTGATGATCGCGATGGCGGTGGCCCTGACGGTGGTGGGAGACACCACGCTGTACCGCAGCCAGCTGCTGACCCGCGACGTGTCGACAACGGAGTCAGCCGGGGCGCATGTGGTCCCGGTCCCACGGACCCGCGCGTAACTGGCCGCGTCCATCGCGCACCCTCGGGTTATTCTGTGGTTCCGCTACATCGCGTCGCCTAAAATCGACCGGGCGGCACACCGGAAGCGCATCGCGGAACTGTTGGGGGTAGTGTCGACGATGGACGAGTTCACGCCGGAGCTGAAAACCGTCATGGTGGATCTGTCCGCCGTGCCGTTGGCTGAACTCCGGTCGCTGAAAGACCCGCTTCTTACGGGATCGATGAGGCATGTCCTGGCGGAGATCGACGATCCCAGTCAGGTGTTCTACGGCTATGCTCCTCCCCCTCCTCCAGACCTCCAGCACGACTTGGTTACCCGCGGGCTCCGCGCGTCCCACCGTACGGGCTGCCAGGGAGAAGCTGTACGGCTGGACTGATTGTTCGGGGTCTCGATCCTCTGACCAGTACGGATGTGGCAGCAAAGAAGGTCGATCAGCTCAGCGGCTACTTTCTCCCAAGTATCGGGGCTACCGGTGTCGAGTGCGTTGCTGCGGTTTCCTATCCGGTGGGTCGATGAACTCGCCGGCGGTCACGGACCGCCTGAAATGCTGGCCGTGCTGCGCGCGGGCCGGCTCAGCCGCAACCTGCTGCTTATCCGCGCGGTGCTCGACACGGTCGCCCGGCGCGGCATGTCTGTGGGCGGCGAACTCGAAGCCGCCTACGACCTGCTGGCGACGGCCGACGCCCGTGCTCCAGCGGCTGTACGAGACGTTCTGCGCTATCCATCTGTCGGGGTCTGGGCCGCAGGTTGCCTGCGGACACTACGGGCTGAGCCCCAACTCACCCCGCGGTTGGCCACGGACCTGCGTCAATTCGCGGCGATCGCGGCGGCTGCCGCGTTACGCGCCGGAATCCCGTTCGACCTGAGCGTGCCGGTACGCGCCGGGACGGTCACGCTGCCCACTCTCGGCGTCGCGCTGCTACCGCCGGTCGGCGAGCCGGACGCCGATAACGCGGCCACGATTCGTGGCGGCCCGAAAGCGGCGTCCGTCCTCGGCCCGGCGGCCTGCGTCGCGATCCCGGTTGATCCGACGAAGGACGCGGCCGGATGGCAGGGGCTGCGGCTCCTGGCGTCGAGGTCGGGGACCGCGGTCCTCGAGGTACCACTCGACGACGTGGATCCGTTCCGGGCCGGGCCGGGTTTCGACCCGGCGGGCCGGCTCGACGACGAGACCTTCCTGGCGTGGCAGAACATGTTCTCACAGGCCTGGGATCTGCTGATCGGTGAGCAGCCCAGGTACGCGGCGGAACTGGCGTCGACGCTCACCGCTGTCGTGCCGCTGCCGTCCAGCGGTCGCGTCTGGCTCAGCATGACGTTCACGGACGCGTTCGGCTCCGTCGCGTTGGCCCTCCCGTCGAGTGCCGTGCTGCTGGCCCGGACACTCATCCACGAGCTGCAGCATGCCAAGCTCGAAGGGCTGCTGGGACTGTGCCCGCTGCTTCGAGAGCAGAACGATGACGGAACGTCACCGGTCGCGATGTACGCGCCGTGGCGCGCCGAGCCTCGCCCGGCTCGGTCGCTCCTGCAAGGCGCCTACGCTCATTTGGGCGTCACCGCGTTCTGGCGGGTGCGTCGCCGAACTGCCCCGCCAGGACCGGCAGCGGACGTCGCGCACCTCGAGTTTGGGATGTGGCGCGACGAGACCCGGCGGGCCATCGCGCAGTTACGCAGCCATCATGTGCTGGCCGAGACAGGGGAGCGCTTCGTCACCGGAATGGACGCGACGCTCGAGCGGTGGCAGGATGATCCGGTCCCGGCGCCGTTCGACAGGTATGCTGAGGAGATGGCGTTGGATCGCCGTCTGCTCTGGCGACTGCGCCACGTTCCGCCTGCGCCGTCGCGGGTCGATGTGTTGGCCAGGGCATGGTTGGCGGCGTACGGACCAGCCGTCGCAGACAGCCCGGATCCGCCCGCGGAGGACGAACCACCGGCGGCGGATGAACCGCGGCGGGCGCTGCGGATGCTGCACATCACCGATCCGGCGCGTCTGCGTAACCTCGTCTGCGACCGACCCGGGGCCGCGTCGGATAGGACGCTCGAGGAGGAGGCTGACCTGACCTACGTCGTTGGCGACCCGGCTACTGCGGCGGATATCTACCGTCGCGTGCTCACACGGCGTCCAGAGGCAGGCTCCGCATGGGCAGGCCTGGCGCTGGCATGGCGTCAGACCAGCCCGGGACACCTCGCCGACGGCATACTGGTTGAGCCCGAACTGGTGCGCGCCGTAAGCCTCCGTGTCCGTGAGCTGTGCGGTTCGGCGCCCGATCCGCAGCGGCTGGTCGGCTGGCTCATCGAGTCCACCGAAGCACCCTTCGGACCGTGCTGACGGTTGGAGTCCACGGAGCGGATTCTTCCCGCGTGGAATTTCTGGCCCTGCCCGGCGCGGCGGAGCCGGCGAGGCATCTGTCAGGAGCTTTGACTGCACTATTCTTAGGAACAGTCGTCCCGTATCGGCCCGTATCGGCGTTCTGGGTCGAGAGGACAGGGGGGAAGGAGTGCCGGTGACATCCGACGTGTCACAGTTTGGTTCGCTCGACGACAGCGGCGTCGAATGTGATGTGTTGATCAGCTATGCCAGCGCCGACCAGCTGTGGGCAGAATGGATCATGGGTCGGCTCCAGCGTCGAGGTCGTCAGGTGGAGTTGCACCGGCTCGACCACGGATCCCGGGAAAGCCCCGAGACGCTGCTCCGAGGATGTCTCCGCCGGGCGGACCGGATGATCATGATTCTGAGTGACACCTATTTCAGTGCCGGGTTACGTACCCATGAGGCTTGGTCTGCTGCGTTTACCGGCATCGGGGATCTGCTGGACCGTATTATTCCCGTGCTCACCAGGACCGTGAATGTCCCGATGCTGCCCAGGGCCAAGCCGCTCGCCTTCGTGGACCTCACCGGTGTGAACGAGGCCGAGGCCCACAGACGGTTGCTGCGTCTCGTGCCCGTCGACACGGACGAATCTCTCGATGACGTTCCGCTGCTGCGCGGCGGTCGGGCCTACGCGGCGACACGCTACCCTGGGGAGCCCCCGTCTGTAAGCGGTAATATCCCCCAGCGGAACCCGCTTTTCACCGGCCGCGATGCCGAGCTGGATGCAATCCGTGAAGGATTCACAGATGATATTCCGGTCATCTCGTTACGCGGTATCGGCGGGGTTGGAAAGACCCAGCTGGCCACCGAATATGCCTACCGTTTCGGGTCTTCCTACGACCTGGTGTGGTATGTTCACGCCGGCACCGGCACCGCTGCCCGCAGTGACCTGGCCGGGTTGGCGTATCAACTCGGCCTTCCGTTCAACAATGATCTGGGCAAGACCGCCCGCAGTGTCAGAGACGCGCTGAGCCGTGGAATCCCCTATAGACGGTGGTTACTCGTCTTCGACGCGGCGGAGAGTCCGGATGAGATCTGCCCGCTGCTTCCCTCCGGCGGCGGCCACATCCTGATAACGGCCAGAAGTGAACTGTGGCGATCGTTCTCGCGACTGATGGAGATCGATGTCTATACGCCGGACGAAAGCATCCAGTTCCTCTGCAGCAGAGTCGCGCACCTGTCGCGGCAGGATGCTCTGCGGGTGGCCGACGAGCTGGATAATCTCCCCCTGGCGCTCGACACAGCCGCCAGGTTCATCGCGGCGTCCCGGACACCGGTGGACGCATTCCTGGACCTGGCGGACAGAGACTTCCTCGCGATCGCGTCGCAGTCCCCGTCGTCCGCCTACGAGCGTTCGCTTCTGTATGCGTGGCTGCCGTCCCACAACCTGCTGCGCGAACGACGTCCTGCCACTTTGCAGCTTCTCCGTATATGCTCGTTCCTCGGGTCGTACCCGGTCCCACTGCGTATGTTCAGGTCGGACGACATCGATACGGGTGGGCACGATGCCCGCGACCTGTTGCCGCCGGAACTGGCCGCTGAACTGGCCGATCCGGTCATGCGGGCGCGGATTCTGGCGGACCTCGACCATTATGCGCTCGCCGTGACGGGAATTGACGAGAAGGTCGGCTCCGCCATCCACACGGTCGCCCCAGGAATGGGGAATGAGCTCGGTGGTAAAGCGAAACCGGGCCCCACCATCCACATGCATCGGGTTGTGCAGCGGGTCTTCCGTGACCTCATTCCCGCCGAGGAACGCGAGCAGATCCGGCGCGTAGCGCATTCGGTGCTGGCGGCGGCGGATCCGGGGAATCCCAGTGATCCCGCCAACTGGGGCCGGTATCTGGAACTACTTCGCCATCTCCAGCCGTCGGGGGCGCTTGAGCGCCACGACTCCGCACAGCTGTGCAGGCTGGTGCTGCGAGAGATGGCATACCTGATCGCGCGGGGCGAGTTGATCTCCGGTCGTGATCTCGCCGCTGACGCGCTGGGGCACTGGTCGTCGCATCTGGCGGCAGATGATCCGAGTATTATTTTTCTGCGGATCCAGCTCTCTATTATCCTACGTTATCTGGGCGACAATGCGCAGGCACTTGCGCACAGTGATGCGGCGTTGACGGCCGCTTCGACGACGAGCGGTCCGGGTCGATATCACCGATTTGACGCAGCCGCTAACCATGCGTCCGCGTTGCGGTTCAGTGGTGATTTCCGTGCTGCTTTGCCGATCGATCGGGAGGACTTCGAGTCGTGCAGCGCCGAGTTCGGGACAGATCATGTGCAGACGCTGACAGCGGCCCACAATCTGGCTGTCTCGCTCCGGATGAACGGCCTGTTCGGCGAGGCCCTGGCCGTCGACCGTGACACCTGCGACCGCTGGGATCGGCTGATCGGTCCGTCCCAGCTCGCATCCTTGTTTTCGGCCAACAATGTGGCTCGGGACGAGCGCGAATGTGGTCTGGTCCATGAATCGCTTGCTCGACAGGAGCAAACCGTCGCCCGTTATCTCACCGTTCTGACACTGGACGATGGTGATGTTCTGCGGGCGCGGAAGAACCTCGCGTTGTCGCTGCGCAAGGCAGGACGACGCGGTGATGCCCTGGAGCTGGCGACCGATGTCCTGGCCCGCCATCTCCGGGCGTGGGGTCCAGACAACCGGGAGACCATCGCGGCGCGCACGAATCTGGCCAACGACCTCCGGCTCGCTGGCGACCTCGTGGCGGCGCGCACGAACGCCGAGGAGGCGTTACGGCGCAGTACTGCGGCGTTCGGTGATCGGCATCCGTACACGCTCGGGTGTGCGGTGAACCACGCGATCCTGTTGCGCCTGAATGGCCAGGTGGCGGAGGCCACGACGTTGGATATGCAGACGCTGCGGCGGTTCCAGGAGGTTCTCGGCGAGAACCATCCCTACTCCCTTGCGTGCCTCACGAATCTCGCGAGCGATTTCGCAGCGGCGGGCCGGAGTGACGACGCTCTCGCATACAGCCAGCGTGCGTACGAGGCCCACCGCCGGGCGCGGGGCGAGCGGCATCCCTACACCCTCGCCTGCGCCGCGAACCTGGCGGCCGACTTTCAGTCGAGCGGTGACGCAGCCGTCGCCGAGCAGCTTGCGAAGGCGACGGCGGAAGCCTATGCGAAAACGCTCGGATCGGCCCATCCCGAGAGCCAGACCGCCATTACCGCACGTGCGCGGATGGATTTGGACATAGAGCCGCCGCCGATGTGACAACAATTCATCGGGAACGGCGTTGCCGAACACGTTGGGGCCCAGAAACCCGGTTCGGGTCATGCGGCCTGCCGGGCTCGCGGGGACAGGGGGATGGGGTCTGGCGGGGGCAGCGGCTTCGGATTCGGCCGCGGCGAGGAACGAGGAACGGTTGACGGAGCTGGAGAAGCTGCGCGGCGACGCTACGGCGCTGCGCGTGACGGGCAGGCCGAGGTGTCGCATCGCGAGCTCGGCCACTACTG
>NZ_CAUVXI010000099.1:0-11570 GCF_963555845.1 Protofrankia sp. Cas8
CCGCCGGGTCGCCTGGCTGTCTGTTGATGATTTTTCGAGGTTTGTGCGCTGAAAGTGGCCTTGTTGATCGCACAAAGCTCGAAAGATCGTTTCTGGTCCGCACCAACCTGCTTCGGGAGTGGGTGACCGGTGTGCAGGGCGCGCTGTGCGATTCCTGCCGTCCTGCATTCAGCGGCGATTCATCCGAGAGCAACGTCGTCCGGCGAGTGTTTGTCTGACAGCCAGTCGCCAATCGCACGGCTGAATTAGGGCGGCATGGCCGAACTGCGACGGCCCGGCCCGGCCCGGCCCGGCCCGGCCCGGGCCGGCCCGGGCCGTCGCATACCGGATGATCGTGCGAAGGAAGGGCTGGTCGTGAACTCTGCCTCGACATCGAGTGTGGTCGCTCCCGCCATACCGCCGGCTTTCGGTGCGTTCGACCCGGCACCGGAACGGCGCGCCGATCCTTACCCGAGCTACCGCGCCCTGCGCGAGGCCGATCCGTTCTACCGCCTGCCGTTGGGTGCGCAGCAGGTCACGATCCTCACGCGCTACCAGGACTGTGTGACCGTTCTCCAGGGCGCGGAGTGGGGCCGCAGCGAAGAAGGAACCAATGCGTGGCGCCCGAGTGACGCGCTCGACGGCGGGCTCCGGTCGTTTCTGCGGATGAATCCGCCCAATCACACCCGGCTGCGCGGACTGGTCAGCAAGGCTTTCACTCCCCGAGTCATTTCCGGTCTGCGGCCCCGGATCACCGCACTCGTCGACTCCCTGGTCGACGCCGCGCAGGCCGCGGGCGAGGTGGATCTGATCGACGTGTTCGCCCGCCCGCTCCCGCTGCGCCTTATCTGCGAACTGCTGGGCGTGCCCGCGCGGGACGAGGAGACGTTCCGGGGCTGGGCGGCCGCGCTGACCCGTGGGCTCGATCCGGACCATCTACTTACACCCGCCGAACTGGCCCAGCGCGTCGACGCCACCCGTGAGTTCGACGCCTATTTCACGGATCTGATCACGGACCGGCGGAACCGGCCTACGGATGATCTGCTCAGCAACCTGGTGGCGGTGCGCGAACAGGGTGACCGGCTGACCGAGGCCGAACTGCTGGAACTCTGTGCGTTGCTGCTGGTCGCCGGGTACGAGACCACGGTCAATCTGATCGGCAACGCGGTGCTGGCACTGGTGCGTAATCCCGACCAGCTCGCGACCGTGCACGCTGATCTCGACCTGGTACCTGCGGTTATCGACGAGACGCTGCGCTACGACCCACCCGTACAGTTCATCGGACGCTTTGCGCTACAGGATACCGAGGTGTCCGGGCGTGCCTTCAGATCAGGCGATGTCGTCGTCACCCTGTTGGCCGCCGCCCAACGGGACCCCGACGCCTTCGGGGATCCGGAGCGGTTCGACATCACCCGCTACGGCGGGCCGGCCCCGGCCCTTCGGCACCTCGGTTTCGGCCTGGGCATCCACTACTGTCTCGGCGCGCCGCTCGCCCGCCTTGAGACAGAGATCGCTCTGCGGGCGCTCATCCGCCGCGCTCCGCGCCTCGCTCTGAGCACAGACCAACTCGCCTACCGGGCACACCTGGTCGTGCGTGGCCTCCAGACCCTCCCCGTCCGGCTGGCGCCCTGACGGCGGCCAAACCCGGGTCAGTCAACCCGGGTCAGTGGCGGGTGGCGGGTGGCAGCTGCCCAGGTAGGGACGGACGTGCCCGACCGGACCGGACGACGCCCGCCACCACAGCGGGCCGCAGCAGCGCGGTGGGAGCCTCCACGAGGTTCAGCACATTCATCAGCGCGCCGGCCACCGTGGCATCGTGATGTGCGGCGATCTGTACCCGCTCGCCGTATGCCCCGACCAGCCGGCCGCGTAGGCTGCGTCGCCCCTGCACGCCGGGATAGCGAAGGTCTGCGCCGGTTGCCATCTCCCATGCGGCGTCCACGAGGCGGCCGGCCTGCCGGTAGAAGCGCGCGGGCAGATCCGGGCCACCGGCCTCCAGACAGGTCCGCAGGGCCAGCGCCTGCTGGGCCGCCACCGTCATCCCCTGGGCGTAGAGCGGATTGAAGCTGCAGATCGCGTCGCCGATGGCGAGGAACCCGACGGGCGGGTTCGTCAGACGCTCGTAGCGTCGACGCAGCGAACCGGAGAAGCGGTGGGGGATCGGGTCACTGAGCGCTTCCGCCGAAGCGACCAGGTCGTGGATGTCGGGAACGGGCAGCGTCCGGGCGAACGCCTCGAAACCGTCGGGGTCCGTCGGCGGATGGTCGCCGAGCATCCCGGCAAGCGTTATCTGCCAACGCTCGCCCTCGAGCGCTACGGCTCCGCCGCCACGGAACCCGGGCATCGTCGAAATGATGATCGAGCGGTGACCGTCAAGGTCGTCGGGCTTACGGCGGTAGAACCGCGACGCATAGCCGAGGTTCACGTCGACCCGCTGCTCCGACGGCCGGGGCAGGCCGAGGGCGGCGAGCCAGTCCGGGCCGCGGGAACCGCGTCCGGTCGCGTCGACGACGAGGTCCGCACCGACGAACTCCGCACCGACGAACTCCGCCCGCTCGCCGGCCGCCGGCCCCGGGCCCGGCCCGGGGCCATCCGAAACGGTTCGGGCCGATCGCAGGACCCGCACGCCGATGATGTGCCCGGGAGAGCCGGGAGAGCCGGGAGAGCCGGGAGCTGCGACAAGCTCGGTCGCGGCTGCCCGCTGGACGAACTCCACCCCCGCGGTCCCGCGCAGACTCGTCCGGATGACGGCTTCCAGCAGCGGTCTGCTGGCGAGTATCGAGATCAGCCCGGTCTCGGTCGGGTGGACCCGCAGCCCCCGTAGGTACCAGCGGGAACCGACGAGCGTCTCGATCGTGGGAGCACCCCTCGCGCCGAGTTCGGCGGTCAGTCCGGGAAACAGTTCCTCCATGATCTGACGGCCACGGTCGAGGAGGCCGTGCAGGTGGCGACCCTGGGGCACGCCGCGACGCGGGTCTGCCTCGGGGTCGGCATCGGGGTCGGCAAGGACGTCCCGCTCGAACACGGTGACCCGGTCGAAGGTTGCCGCGAGCACCCGGGCGGCGAGCAGCCCGGCGATGCCGGCGCCCAGGACGACCGCGTGGTCACGGCCGTCGGCGGTCCGGGGAACCAGCGCGGGCCGGCTCCGGAACGGATCATCAGTGTCGGACGTGAATTCCTGCTTCGGCTTCCGGACTGTCCCACCGTGTACCATCACGCCTCCGTGGCCGTCCTGTGTTCGCCACCGACAGGTGGTCCACCGCCAGCATGGTCGGGTCATCTCGAATCTTATTCTCGTCTGTTTGGCCGGCTTTTTAATTATTGAGCCATCCGATAGATCCATTCATGGACGCAATGATGCGACGGGATGTGGCGTGGCCGGTCGGACGAAAACCCGTCGGGATCTTGCCTCGGTATGTCAATGAACCGTTCACCGTGGCGCCAGTCGGATCTGCTGGTATAGCTTTTTACCGGACGATCTGACACGTTCGGCGATTTCCGTTCCCGACGTGGGCGTCAGCGTATCCGCCGGTGCGCTCGACGCTGACGACCGGTGACCGGAGAAGCGTCGAAGAATCGTGAGAGGGAGCCGAAATGGACGTGGCAACCAGCCCGGCGAACACGCGGACCGACATGGTTGTACCGCCCCTGTTGGGCGAGCTGTTCGATCCGGCGAACCGCGCCGATCCGTACTCCCGATACGAGGAGCTACGAGCCGCCGGACCACTCCACATGTCAGCCATCGGGTTGCACCTGGCAACCCGTTACACAGACTGCGTCAAGATCCTGCAGAGTGCGGACTGGGGGCACGACAAGGAAGCCGAGCAACTGCACCCCACCATCCCGGCAGCGGCCTTCCCCGACACGTTCCTGTGGATGGAGCCACCCGACCACACTCGGCTACGCGGCCTGGTCACCAAGGGATTCACCGCGCGGCGGGTGGCCGAGCTCCGGCCGCGCATCACCGAACTGGTGGACAGCCTTTTTGACGCCGCGCTGGACGCCGGCGAGTTCGATCTGATCGAGATGATGGCCTACCCGCTGCCGCTCACCATGATCTGCGAGATTCTGGGCGTGCCCGCCGAGGATCATCCACTCGTGCAGAAGTGGTCGCAGGCGCTCTCGCGCGCGTTCGATCCCGACGTCTACATGACGGCCGAGGCGCTGGCCGCCCGCAACGCGGCGCTGCCGGAGTTCGCCGCATACTTCCGTCAACTTGTTGACGAACGGCGGCGCCGCCCCGGCGACGACCTGATCAGTTCCCTGGCCGCGGTGGAGGACCAGGGCGACAGGCTCACCGCGGAGGAAGTTCTCGGCACCTGCATCACCCTGATCATCGCGGGTCACGAGACGACCGTGAACCTGGTCGGCAACGGTGCCCTTGCCCTGTTGCGCAACCCCGACCAGCTCGATCTGCTGGGCACGAGGCCGGAGCTGATACCCAGGGCCGTGGACGAGCTGCTCCGTTACGACTCGCCCATTCACATGAACACCCGTGCCGCCAAGCGGGAGCTCGTGATCGGTGGGCGGACCTTCGCTCCCGGGGAAGGCGTGGTCGCTCTGATCGCCTGCGCGAACCGTGACCCTGACGCCTACGAGGAACCAGACCGGCTCGACGTCACCCGATTCTACGGCGAACGCCCGGTCTCGCGTCATCTGTCCTTCAGTCTCGGCCACCACTACTGCCTGGGCGCGCCACTCGCCCTGCTGGAGATGGAGATCTTCCTCGACGCGCTGGTGAGTCGGGTCAGATCCACCGAGCTGCTCAGCGCCACCCCTCCGTACAAGCCGAACATCCTCATCCGTGGTCTGGCGGGTCTGCGGGTCCGGTTCAAGGCCTGAGCCCGGCGTGCCGGAGACCTCGGGGGCGGGTTACGGTCACCGGCTTCAGGGTCTCCAGCTACGCGAAAACCACCGGCGGCGTCGCTTTGGCCTCGACCAGGTCAGGCTGCCGTTCTGGTGGTCTCCAGGACGGCTTCGACGTCGACGGTGACGTCGATCATGTCGCTGACGACGACGCCGCCACGGTCGACCACGTCGTTCCAGCTCACGCCGAAGTCGTGCCGGTTGATACGGGTCGCGGCGACGAAACCCGCACGTCGCCGTGGCCCGAGGTTCTGGCCGTTCTCCCACCAGGGCGTATCCCACTGGCCCAGATATGTCACGGCCAGAGTCACTGGGCGGGTGGTCCCACGGATGGTCAGCTCCCCGGTGACGTCGAACTCCGTCGCGCTCACCTGGGTCACCCGCGTTCCCGTGAACGTCCATGTCGGATGGTGGTCCACGTCGAAGAAGTCGGCACTGCGCAGGTGGGCGTCCCGGTTGGGTTCGCCGGTGTACACCCCGGTCGCGTCCAGCGTCGCCTCGATGCGTGCGTTCTCGGGTTCGTCCGGGTCGACCTCTATGGACCCGCGAATGTTCTTGATCTGCCCTCGCACGTAGGTGACCATCATGTGCCTGGCCGTGAACTGCGCGCCGGTGTGACCGGGTTCGAAGAACCAGCTCGTCGCCGCCACTGTTTGTTCCTTCCCTCGGAGATGTCGGCCACACGACCGGCACGGCCGCCAGGAGTCACCCCGACCACGTCGACCACGTCGTGTAGCCGTCCTACCCACGGCGGGCGATGACGGCACCATCACCAGGCGTGCGGTTTCGGGTGGACGGGTCGTGTTGGCCGCCTGTCGGCGGGTAGCGCTGCGTTCACTCGTAATGATGTTGCTTATCGGCCGGTATCCTGAACTGTCGGTGGATCGGTGCATAGATCGCCGACATCGCCCGATGATCGTCTGATCTCTGTGTGCGCAGCCGCCAGGGCCGGCCTTCGCGGTAGACGGAGGTATCGATCATGATTGGATCGGTCACATGAAGGATCTTGTCGGGCAAACGTTCCTGGTGACCGGCGCCAACACCGGGATTGGTCTGGCTACGGCCTGTGATCTTGCTCTGCGTGGCGGGCGGCTGTACATCGCCTGCCGATCGGAGGCCAAGGGGCGAGCCGTCGTTGACGACATCGTGCGGACGACCGGGAACGAGGCCGTCGCCTTCCTTTCCCTGGACCTTGCCGACCTGGCGTCCGTGCGTCGGTGCGCCGAGGACTTCCTCGCTCTGGGTCAGCCGCTGCACGGGCTCATCAACAACGCCGGTGTCGCTGGGCATCAGGGCATCACCCGGGATGGCTTCGAGCTGGCTTTCGGGGTCAACCACCTCGGCCATTTCCTGCTCACCACCGCCGTGCTCGACTGTCTGGTGGCCAGTGCGCCTGCTCGCGTTGTCACCGTCTCCAGCGACGGGCATTACCGGGCCAAGGGGATTGACTTCACAATGCTACGCAAACCCACGCACAGCATCACCGGATTTCCCGAATATGCGGTGTCCAAGTTGTGCAACGTACTGTTCACCCAGGAGCTCGGCCGTCGGCTGGCCGGTCGTGGTGTCACGACATACGCCGTGAACCCCGGCGCGGTGGCGTCCGACATCTGGCGGCGGGTGCCCTGGCCGATCCGGCCGCTGATCAAAATGCCGATGCGCTCCACCGAGGACGGCGCCCGCACATCGGTCTACTGCGCCACGGCCCCGGAGCTGGCGGGCGTGACCGGCCGTTTCTACGACAACTGCCGCGAACGGCAACCGAGCCGGGTCGTCAGCGAGGAGCTCGCCCGGCTGTTGTGGGAACACAGCGAAACCTGGACGGCGGCCTGACCCCGCGTACAGCTACCGGCGCGCAGCGGCGTCAGTCGCGGGTCGGTCGGCCGGCGTCGCGTACCGGTCGGGCCTGCCACAGGCTGACCAGCATCGTGATCAGGATCACCAGGCCGCCGAAGATGAGGCTGCCGCCCGTCCACGGAGAGGAGAAAGGCAGCGCTTCCACGACAATCCACGCGACGCCGGCGGCAACCATGGCCAGCCCGAAGACGATCGTGAAAACGGATGACCACACCGCCGCCGCGGCCTGGTCAGCAAGGTCGGCGGCCTTCTGCCGCGCCCGTTCGAACCGTCGCCGGGCCCATGGGTACTCCAGACTCAGGATGAAGAACCCCAGCGCGACGATGAGGAATCCCGGGCCGGGCAGGGCGAGCAGCGCAACCCCCACCCCGAGCACGCCCACTCCGAGCACGGTCACCACGATCCGGCGGACCAGGCGGGCACTCCTGTTGAGCACCGCGGAACCGCCTTTCCGCGGGACGTCATGCGGGACCGGTTGACCAGACGCCGCCGTGTCCGCTGCGTGTCCATCGGCCGAGTGCCACCTGCGGTGGGACATTGTTGCCACGGTACCCAGCGAACGGAGCGTGCGATCGTTGGCCGTGGCCGTGGCCGTGGCCGTGGCCGTGGCCGCCCTGGGCGGGCCGTTCCCGGAAGGAAACCGGTGGCACGCAGGCGAGTGACCACACATTCCCGCGTCCCCCAGGTTCTGTCGAGCCGTGGGGAGTTCGCCGAGTTCCTCCGCCAGGAGACCACCGGTGGCTTCCTGCTGCTGGGAGCCACCCTGATCGCCCTGGTGTGGGCAAACGTCGCCGGCGGCACCTACCGGGAGGTCTGGGATGCGCAGCTGGGCTTCGGCCCGTCCTGGTTGCATCTGAACCATCTGAGCGCCGGGGCGTTGGTGGCCGACGGCCTGCTCGCGGTGTTCTTCTTCGTCGCGGGCCTTGAGCTCAAGCGGGAACTCGTCGTCGGGGAGCTCTCGGACGATCGCGCCGCTGTCCTGCCGGTCGTCGCGGCGCTCGGCGGCATGGTCGCCCCGGCTCTGGTGTTCCTGGCGGTCGCCCGGGGCGCGCCGGGGGCGTCTAACGGCTGGGCGATCCCGGTGGCCACCGACATCGCCTTCGCACTCGGTGTGCTGGCCCTGGCCGGGACGAACCTGCCCACCTCGATGCGGGTGCTGTTGCTGAGCCTGGCGGTCGTCGACGACATCGGCGCCATCATCCTGATAGCTGTTCTGTTCACCAGCGGGCTCGAACCGGTCTGGCTGGGCGCGGCCGTGCTCCTGCTGGCCGGCTACGCGTTCGCTCAGCGGCGACGGTGGACCTCGCCGCTGCTCCACATCCCACTGGCTCTGGGTGTGTGGATATGCGTACACGCTTGCGGGATACACGCGACCGTCGCCGGTATCGCCCTGGCGCTGCTCACCCGGGTGCACGCCGACCCCGGTGAGGGCCTCTCACCCGCCGTGCGCCTTGAGCACAGACTGCATCCGCTCTCGGCCGGACTGGTCGTGCCGCTGTTCGCGCTCGCCGAGGCCGGGGTGCCGATCACGGTGACGGCGCTGCGTGCCGTGTTCGAGGACCCTGTGTCCCAGGGCATCATCGCCGGGCTCGTCGTTGGCAAGGTGATCGGTGTTCTCGGCGGTGTGTGGCTCGCGGTGCGGGTCGGCGCGGCGCGGCTGCTCGTCGGGCTCGGCTGGCGCGGGGTGACCCCGATCGGTGTGCTGGCCGGTATCGGGTTCACCGTCAGCCTGCTGATGTCACGGCTTGCCCTCGACGACTTCGGCGCCCAGCAGCGGGCCGCCACCGCGGTGCTCGTCGCGTCCGTGGCGGCCAGTGTCCTCGCAATGATCGTTATGAGGCTTGTCGGTCGTGCGAAACCCACCGTCCGCGGCGGGTGAATTTGTCGGTGCGGCGTCTCGCCAGCAGCTGGTGATGTTTGGCAGGATGCCGGCTGTGAGTGGACTCCTTGCAGGTAAGCGCATCCTCGTCACCGGCGTCCTGACGGACGCGTCCATCGCGTTCGGGGTCGCCCGGATCGCCCAGGAACAGGGCGCGACGGTGGTGCTGACCGGATTTGGCCGCGGGCTGTCGCTGACCCGCCGGATCGCCAAGCGGCTCCCCGACGAGGCTCCCGTCATCGAGTTGGACGTGACCGACGAAGAGCACCTGAGCGCGTTGGCCGACCGGATCCTTGAGCACACCGACGGGTTGGACGGTGTCCTGCACGCGGTTGGCTTCGCGCCCGAATCCGTGCTGGGCGGCAAGCCGTTCGTGGAGGCACCGTGGGCCGATGTCGCCACCGCCGTGCAGGTCTCGACCTGGTCGTTGGCCGCGCTGTGCCGGGCGACCCTGCCGTTGTTCGGCGAGCGGGTCTCGGTCGTCGGGCTCGACTTCGACGCGGCGGTGGCCTGGCCGTCCTATGACTGGATGGGTGTGGCCAAGGCCGGGCTGGAGTCCGCGACCCGCTATCTCGCTCGTGATCTCGGACCTCGGGGCGTCCGGGTCAACCTGGTTGCGGCGGGGCCGCTGCGCACGATGGCAGCCAAGAGCATCCCCGGCTTCGAGCGGTTCGAGGCTGTCTGGGACGAGCGCGCGCCGCTCGGCTGGAACATCCATGACACCGGCCCCGCGGCCCAGGCCTGCGTGGCGCTGCTGTCGGACTGGTTCCCCGCCACCACCGGAGAGATCATTCATGTGGACGGCGGTGTGCACGCGATCGGTACGTGATCCGTAGGTGATCCATACGTGATCCGTAGGTGATCGGTACGTGCGGCATCGCGGTGGTCGTCCGCCGGGAACCGGCTGGCGGACGACCCGGCTGGCGGGACGCGGCTCGGTCAGCGCAGGAACGCCTGGCCGCCGTCGAGCGCGATCGTCGTACCGGTCATGTAGCTGGCGGCGTCGCTGCACAGAAAGGCGACCACGTCCCCGATGTCGTGGCGCGGGTCGCCCAGCCGGCCCAGCGGGATGTTGCTCAGACTCCGGGCGTACTCCTCGGGTTGCGCCTGCGCCCACGCATCCGCGGCGGGGCTGGTGGACGCGGGCAGCACGGTCAGAACCCGGATTCCGTCCTTGCCCCACTCCGCGGCCGCCACCCGGCCTAGCGTCTGGGTCGCGGCCTTGACCGACGCGTAGACACCCCGGCCGACCGGCATCGGATTCACCGAGGTCGAGCTGCCCAGGTTGATCACAACGCCGCCGTTACGCAGATACGGGTAGGACGCGCGCATCAGCCGGAAGGTGGCGAGCGTCCCGGATTCCCAGCATGCCTGGAGAACGGACTCCTCGACGTCGAGGATGGAGCCGAGCGCGGTCTGCTGAGCGTTGTTGACGAGAATGTCCAGACCGCCGAGCCCGTCGACCGTCGCGGTCACGCTCCTGGCGATGTCCTCGGGCCGGGTCACGTCGGCGGGGATGGTCAGCGCCCGGCCGCCGAGCTCATGGACCTCCTTGGCGACCTCGATCAGTTTTGACTCGGTCCGCCCGACGAGGGCGACAGCCGCGCCCTGCGCGGCGACGGCCAGGGCGATGCCACGGCCGACCCCCTGCCCGGCGCCGGTGATCAGGGCCTTGCGGCCGACGAGCGTCCCCGCCATCGCCGTTCTCCATTCCATGTCGAGTTTGTTTTGTTAGATTTAACTTATCTGCCTGCTTGATGATGCGTCGACCATTCGGAGGTGGACTGCTTGACCGGCAGTCTGGACAACCGCTTAGCGATCGTCACCGGCGCCGGATCGGGTATCGGACGGGCGACCGCGCGCCTGCTCGCCGCCCACGGCGCTCATGTGGTGGTCAATGATCTTGTGCCCGAGCGGGCGAAGGAAACGGTCGCTCAGGTGAGTTCCGAGGGCGGTAGCGCCGAGGAGTACGCCGGTGACGTCACCCTGTCGGCGTTTGTCGACCAGCTCGTCGCCGATGTCGTGGCTACCTGGGGACGGCTCGACATCCTGCACAGTAACGCCGGCGCCGGGCTGGCTCAGGGGCCGCTGGTATCCATCGAGGACGACGGTTGGCAGGCGGACCTCGCGCTCAACCTCGGCGCCAGCTTCTTCTTTTTGCGTGCGGCGCTGCGGGCCATGGTTCCCGCCGGCCGGGGTTCGATCATCTGCACGGCATCCACCGCGGGTCTGGCTGCCGTTCCCGGCGTCGCCCCGTACGGGTCCGCCAAGGCGGGGCTCCTGCAGCTGGTCCGTTCGGCCGCCGTCGAGTACGGGCCGAAGGGGATCCGGGTGAACGCCGTCGTACCGGGATCCGTCGCAAGCGCGAGGTTCACCTCGCGGGTCGGAGGCGAGGAGCGACTCGCCGCCTACGAGCGGCAGATCCCGCTCGGCCGTACGGTGACCGCGCATGACGTCGCCGAAGCGGTGCTCTGGTTGGCATCGGACGCCTCGGCGTGTGTCACCGGTATCGCGTTGCCGGTCGATGGCGGGATGGGTGCGATGCTTGCTCAGCCCTACCTCGGGGACTGATCCTTCCGGGAACTGGTGCGCGTGCGGACTGATGCGCCTGGTCGGTCCGGCGGCCTGTCGGGCCCGACGCCGAGCTCGGCGAGTCGGCCGCGTAGTTCGGGCTCGGGTAGCCCGCTGATTTCGACGATCTTCATGCGGCTTGTGGCGCCTGTGACCAGCACGACCTCGCGGCGGCGTACACCAAAGGCGGTCGCGAGCGCCCGCAGCGCAGCTTCGGTTGCCCGGCCGTCCACAGCGGGGGCGGTGACGTGGACGATCAGCGCCAGCCCACCACCGGCGCTGACGGGCTCACCAGCGGTCGCGAGTTCCTGGAAACCGCCGACCGAGGTCCGGGCCGATCCGGGGCGAACTTTGATGGTCAGGCGCACTGCCGCATCGTCTCGCGAAGCAGCCATCATGGCGGGGGTCCGGTGTGTCG
>NZ_CAUVXI010000099.1:11595-15991 GCF_963555845.1 Protofrankia sp. Cas8
AGACAGCGGTGAGACCACTGGTTGCGCCATCTGACGGTTACCATCCGACCTATGGCGGAGGCTCAGGGGCGTGTGGCACTTGTAACTGGGGGTAATCGAGGGATCGGCGCCGCGTGTGCGGCGGCGCTGGCCGCGGCGGGCGACCGGGTGGCCGTGGCGAGCCGTGGAGGAGGCGCCCCCGACGGGATGTTCGGGGTCCGGCTCGACGTCACCAGCACGGAGGGGGTCGACAAGGCGTTCGCCGCGGTCGAAGCCGAGCTCGGGCCGGTGGAGGTGCTGGTGTCCAACGCCGGGATCACCCGGGACACCCTCCTGTTGACCATGAGCGAGGACGTGTTCCAGGAGGTCGTCGACACCAACCTGCTCGGCGCGTATCGGGTGGCCAAACGGGCCGCCCGGCCGATGCTGCGGATGCGGCGCGGACGTCTGATCTTCATTTCGTCGGTGTCGGCGACCAGCGGTGCCGCCGGGCAGGCGAACTACGCCGCGTCCAAGGCCGGCCTGATCGGCTTGGCCCGTTCGCTGGCCCGTGAGCTCGCACCGCGCGGCATCACCGCGAACATCGTGGCGCCCGGCCCGATCCGCACGGACATGACCGACGCACTCACCGACGCCCAGCGCGACAACCTCGTCTCTCAGGTGCCGGCCCGGCGCATGGGTGCGCCTGAGGATGTGGCCGCACTCGTGGCGTTCCTGGCCTCGCCGGCGGCGTCCTACATCACCGGGGCGCTGATCCCGGTCGACGGCGGGCTCGGAATGGGGCATTAGGAGGGTCGTCAGCGCCTACAGCCGACCCCCCGGGATGCGGTGCGCACCGTGCGCGGGGGACGATCGAGGCGTGTCGGACGCCAGGAGGACTACAGCTGATCATATCGGAACCGACCCTGGGCCGGCTGCTCCGGTCGGGGTCGACGCGTTGCTGCTGGTCTCCTTCGGCGGCCCGCAGGCGCCTGAGGACGTCATGCCGTTCCTGCGCACCGTCACCCGCGGGCGCGGCATCCCAGATCAACGGTTGGGCGAGGTTGCCGAGCACTATCACCGCTTCGGCGGCCGCAGCCCGATCAACGACCAGAACCGCGCCTTACTGGCCGCGCTGAAAGCCGAACTCGCACCGTTGCCCGTGTACTGGGGCAATCGCAACTGGTCGCCGTTTCTCGCCGACACCCTCGCGGAGATGCGCCGCGACGGCATCGGGCGGGCGGCCTGCTTTGTCACGTCCGTCTTCGCCTCCTATTCCGGTTGCCGCCAGTACCGCGAAAATCTCGCGGACGCGCGGGCCACGGTCGGTTCGGGCGTACCGGAACTGATCAAGCTGAGGCACTACTTCGACCATCCCGGCTTTGTCCTGCCCATGGTCGACCGTGTGGTCGACGCGTTGGCAACGGTTCCGGCGTCCTCGTCGGACAGCACGCGATTGGTCTTCGTCGCCCACTCGATTCCCACTGCGCAGGCCGAAACCAGCGGCCCGGGCGGTGACGCCTACCCCCGGCAGTTCGCGGCCGCGGCCCGTGCGGTCGCCGACCGGGTCGCATCCCGGACCGGGCGCCGCCACCGTTACGACCTCGCCTATGTCAGCCGCAGCGGGCCGCCGGACGTCCCCTGGCTCGTCCCGGACATCGGTGACCATCTCGCGGCGCTCGGCGCCACTGATACCATGACCGCGGTTGTGGTGGTACCGATTGGTTTTGTCAGTGACCACATGGAGGTCGTTTACGATCTCGATGTGGAGGCGGCCACGCGGGCCGGTACAGCAGGTCTGACGTTTCGCCGGGCGGCAACGGTGGGGACCGACCGCCGTTTTGTTGCGATGGTCCGCGAACTGCTGGACGAGCGCAGGCACGGCGACGTGCCGCGACGGGCACTCAGTGAGTTGGGGCCGAGCCACGACGTGTGTCCGCTGTGGTGTTGCGCCGGGCGGGCTCGCCGTCCGGCCGCTGCCGGCACCCCGGCGGATGAGGAGCCTACCCGCAACGCCACCGCCAGTCTGGACATCACTGACGTTGCCAGGGAGGAACCCCGGGGGATACGACGTTGACTGACGTAGGAACGCAGGCGTGGGCAAGAGGCCGTAGGGGAGTCCGGGGCCAAAGGGTGCGCGATCGTGGTTTTTCGCGCAGCCGGAGGCCGTAGGGGAGTCCGGGGCCAAAGGGTGCGCGATCGTGGTTTTTCGCGCAGCCGGAGGCCGTAGGGGAGTCTAGGGAGGGACGAGGTGTACCAGCAGCAGCGGCACGTGTTCGACTCGCCAGACCGTTTCGTGGTCGGAACCGTCGGTCAGCCCGGCGAACGTGACTTCTACCTTCAGGCCAGCGCGCAAGGACAGGTTGTCACCGTCGGCCTGGAGAAGATCGAGGTCAACGCGCTCACCGAAGGGCTGACAACGCTCCTCGGTCAGCTTAGCCGCACCGGGGGCGTGGCCGTACCCGAGGCGCGGGATGTCTTCGTTGACCTTGCGCCGCTGGATGCCCCCTTCGAGGAGGATTTCCACCTCGGCAAGCTCACGGTGTCCTGGGACGGTAAGCGGGTGCTGGTCGAGGCCGCGGGCCGGGCTCGTGGCGGGGTGGCGGCCGGGGGCCCCGATGACGAGACCTCGCTCGACACCCTCCAGGTCTCCCTGTCCCTCGACCAGACCAAGGCGTTCGTGGAGCGGGCGCGCAGCATCGTCGCCGCCGGTAGACCTCCGTGCGTGCTGTGCGGACGTCCGGATGGTCCGACCGGGCACTTCTGCCCCCGTCTCAACTGACCCTGTGCCACCGCGGATCGTCATTGCCTGAGTCCGTCCCGACAGTGCGGTAGGCGCGGTAGGCGCGGTGGTGCGGTGCCGCCTGCCTTGGCATGTCCGCGAGTACGGGACCGGCATCGACCGGGGCCCTCCGGGCGTGGGGGGCGTGGGGGCGTGTGACACCGATCAATAACAACAGATGAACTACAGCTGCGGTAGATGCTGAATGGCTCGACTCTGCGACGGCTTGTGTGCAATGCTCCGCAGCGTGAATCCACCTGTACCGGGTATAGGTGATGATTTCTTGTCCGGGTAACAGTCTGGCTGTCTTCTGAACGTAACCGTGGGAACCTCGGTGTGCCCATGCTGGCGCGTCTTCCGCGTTCCGCTTGTGTTGTTGCTGTTTGCTGCACGTCCAGCTGGGCGTGCAGGTCACCGTGCCTTTCTTTTCGGGCTGCGCCGTTGTCCGGTGTTGCCTGCCGCGCATGGGTTCGTGCAAATTCTCGCCATCGTATCTTTGGAGTTTATTCATGCGTGGCCTGCTGTCCTCAGTATCGGCTACAAGGCTGCGACCTTCAAGCAGGCCGCCATCTTCTGCATGATTTTACTGGTCGCGGCTGCGGCCTGTGGCTATTTTGTGATGACTGACCTTTATCGGCCGCTGTTTGTACCGGTGTTCCTTCTCAACGTGTCTGCAACTGCCCTGATAGTATTCCTCTGCCTGCGGGCCGCCTGGCGGGCATTCCGCGGTTTCCCTCTGCTCACTCTCGATGCCGAACGGGTGACTTTGCACTCGGCTCGGGTGTATTTGGCGTGGTCCGACGTTGCCGAGATCCGGATCACCCGTATAATCCGGAAGGGCAGGGTCCACGATATGATCGTGTTCGTTCCCGTGGACGCACACCGCGCCATGGCAGGGCCCCGCGGTCTGCGGCGTCAGTTCGCGCGGGAAGGGATCAAGCATTTCGGGAGTCCCGTCTATCTCCGTGTCGCGGACTTGACGCTGCCCCTCGGTGACGTCGTCGCCGCGGCGCAGCGACTGACCGCCGCTCCTGTACGCCACCACTACGATCCATGGTTGATCTCCTTTTGATCTCCGTGGCGACGGCGTCGCGGATGGTGATGACGTGCTTTCCTGGCGCACGCGTGCGAGGCCGTCCAGGCGATGGCTCCGTACCTGTCCGCGTGCCAGAGCGTCGACCGCTGACAAGATCGGCACGAGTTTGTCGTTAGGTACGGATATATGGCTAAAAAGCGTACACAGCGACAAACATATTCCGATCATCGCCCGGGCCGTCCGGTCCGGGCGTGTCGCCCACGATGGACGTGGTGGACGGGCCGAAGGCGGTGGGCCGAAGGCGGTGGGCCGAAGGCCCACTGTGACGAGCGCAACCGGCGGCGGTGTCAACCGGTTGGCGCGTCGGCCCTGGTAAAGGGGTGGCTGGCCGACGGACAACTATGCCGAGGCCGAGGCTGGCCACGGGCCTGTGGTGAGGCCGATGCCGTAGGGCGGGACGAGGACGCCGGGGTTGAGCAGGCCGGCGGGGTCCAGGGCATGCTTCACCGCGGTCATCACGGCGAGTTCGTCAGGTGATCGGGACAGGCCTATCCAGGGCATTTTGGCGCGTCCCACGCCGTGTTCGGCGCCAATGCTGCCGCCGTCGGCCGCGGCCCGGG
>NZ_CAUVXI010000099.1:16077-18183 GCF_963555845.1 Protofrankia sp. Cas8
TGAGGATCGCCCCGGCGAGCGTTTCCCGGCTGCGGCTGTCGTCGCGGTCGGGTCCGGTGATGTTGACGTGCAGGTTCGCTTCGGCCAGGTGACCCCACAGGTGCAGCCGGGCCGATGGCGTCACAGCTCGGACGAGTGCCGGGAGATCGTCGACGAAGGTGGTGATCCGGGTGAGGGGGACGGCGACATCGAGCTTGACCGGGACCCCGAGGGCGTTCACGGCCGCGGCGTGGCCGTCGCGGTAAGCCCACAGCCGACGACGGTCCGTGGCTGTCGTGGCGACGGCGATGTGCAGTACACCCGCGGCGGTCTCGATCGCGGCGGCGAGCTCGTCGGCCGGATCGGTGCGCCCCACACATTCCACCAACAGGTAGGCAGCGTTGTGTCCCGGGGAGGTCCGGCCGGGAAACGGTGCCGGCAGACCCTGGTGGTCGCAGACCAGCGTGATGCCGCCGTCGAACATCAGCTCGACGGCGTCCAGGGATCCGACCGTGGCCCGAAGCTGGGCGACGAGATTGACGGCGGCGGTGAGGTCCGCCATGGCGATCAGCGCGGCCGTCCGCGCGCGGGGCAGCCCGACCAGGCGCAGCTGCACCCTGGTGATGACTCCCAGGGTGCCTTCGCTGCCGACGAACAGCGCCGGCAGGTCGTAGCCGACGTTGTCCTTGGGTAGACCCGACAGCCGCCGTACCAGCCGGCCGTCGGCGAGGACGGCCTCCAACCCCGCTATCTGGCTGCGGGTCATGCCGTGTCGTAGTACCCGCTCGCCGCCGGCGTTGGTCGCGGCGATCCCACCCAGGGTTGCCGAGTCGCGGGCGGCGAGGTCGATACCGGTGGTGTAGCCGGCTGCGCGCACGTGTGTCCGGACATCGGCGAGGGTTGCGCCCGCCGCGGCGGTGACCAGGCCCGCGGCCGTGTCGACCGGGTCGATCGCGGTGAGTCGGCGCAGGCTGAGCACGACCGCGCCGGTGGCGGCTCCGGCCGGTACCGACCCGCCGACCAGGCCGGTGTTGCCGCCCTGCGGTACGACGGGCCGGTCGTGGGCGGCGCAGACCCGCAGGACGGCGGCGACCTCACCGGTCGACGCGGGGCGGGCCACAGCGGCGGCGCGGCCAGTGAAGGCACCGGTCCAGTCGGTTTCGTAACCGGCGGTGAGATCGCAGTCGACCAGGACGTGGTCGGCGCCGAGCGCCGCCACGAGATCCGCGATCAGCTGGTCCTTGCCGCGCTGGTCTTTGCCGCGCCGGCCCTTGCCGGGGTCGTCCTCGCCTTGCCGGACTGTTCCACGCACGGTTTTCGGCCTCCGCGAATATTTGCCTACTCACGCTATGCCGCGATCAGTAACATCAAGTTGTGCCACAATGTTCACGTCGCGGACGAGCGGACGTCCGCGAGCGATCCCCGTAGCTTGGGAGCCTAGTGTCGTGCGCGTAGCAGTGATCACAGAGTCGTTCCTGCCGCACGTGGACGGGGTGACGAACTCGGTCTGCCGTGTGCTCGAACATCTGCAAGATCGCGGGCACGAAGCGCTCGTCATCGCCCCCGCAGCGGGAACTCAGGTACCAGCTGCCGACCCCGACGTCTACGCCGGGGCACGGGTACTGCGTGCACCCTCTGTTCCAATGCCAGGATATCCGACCTTCCGGGTCGCCACTCCGTGGCCCCGGCTGGTCGGCGTTCTGGCGGAATTCCGACCCGATGTCGTGCACCTGGCCGCACCGGCGGGGCTGGGCGCGCAGTCCGCCTTCGCAGCCTGGCGGCTGGGGCTGCCGAGCGTCGCCGTCTACCAGACCGACTTCGCCGGCTTCGCCGCTCGTTACGGGCTGGGCCAGGCCGAACGCACCATCTGGCGATGGGTGGCGACCGTCCACCGGCTGGCCGGGCGGACGCTCGCGCCGTCGTGGCCGGCCGTCGACATGCTGCTGAGCCAGGGCGTTCACCGGATCGCCCGGTGGGCACGTGGGGTCGACCTGGAGCGGTTCAACCCGTGCCATCGGGACGCCGTCCTGCGCCACCGGCTCGCCCCTGATGGTGAGCTACTGATCGGATACGTCGGCCGGCTCGCCCGGGAGAAGCGGGTGCATCTGCTCAGCGCGGTGCAGGATT
>NZ_CAUVXI010000099.1:18707-19384 GCF_963555845.1 Protofrankia sp. Cas8
TCCCCGGGGTCCGGCTGGTCATCGTTGGTGACGGGCCGATGCGGCCGACTCTGGAACGTCAGCTACACCGGGCGACCTTTCTCGGTTTCCAGTCCGGCCGGGACTTGTCCTCGATCGTGGCGAGTCTGGACATGTTCGTCCACACCGGTTCCCATGAGACGTTCTGCCAGGCCGCGCAGGAGGCCAAGGCCAGTGGCGTCCCGGTGGTCGCTCCGGCCGCCGGCGGCCTGCTCGACGTGGTCGACGACGGCCACACAGGCCTGCACTTCACACCGGACTCCCCGTCGGCGTTGGCCAATCGGGTCGCCACCCTCATCGCCGACGGTGAGCGGCGGGTGGCAATGGGCGCTGCCGCCCGGCGTTCGGTCGCCGGCTGCGGCTGGAGCGCGATCGGGGACGAGCTCATCGGCCACTATCACGACGTCCGCGGTTTCGGGGTGGCGCAGGCGCGGGTCGGCGCTCTGCGTTCGCGGACCGTCCTCGCTCGTCGGGCACAGCTCCACCGCGTCGCTGTCGACCGCTATGTGCGAGACAGTGGGCGGGACGGCGCTTACCATAACGATGACGGGAGTATCCGGTGAAAATCGTTCAGGCCGCCAACTTCGTCGCGCCGCGGTCCGGTGGTATCCGCACGACAATGCGTCATCTCGCCGCCGGCTATACGGCGGCCGGTCATG
>NZ_CAUVXI010000100.1:0-18684 GCF_963555845.1 Protofrankia sp. Cas8
GCTCAGCATCCGCTCGGCCGCCATGTCGGTGGTGAAACTTTCCGCCAGGGCGGTCAGCAGCGCATCCCGATCGTCACGGCTCAACGAGATGTCCACACCGGCCGGCCTCGAAGCCGCCCGTGCCGCTGCCGCTGGCTCGGCCGGCCCCGCCACCGCAACCGCCTGAAGTGCCCCCGGGCCGGGACGTGCAGGCAGCAGCGGGGGATTCCCCAGCGCAGGTTCGATCTCCAGCGGCCGACCGAGCAGGACCCGCAGGAGGGTCTCAAGCCCGGCATCGGAGATCTCATCCACCTGGTAGTGGGTCGTCGAGTAGGGCCGGAGGAACAGCGGGATGTCGTCGGCGGTCGCGTCCGGCAGCACGACCGGCAGAACCCGGAGCAAACCCGCCCGCTGGTCGCGGTAGATGACCTCGCGGACCAGGCCGGCCTCCCACTGCACACCACGACCGTCGTCGGCGGCGGTATCCCCGTCGGCCCGACGCCGGTACGCGGGTGATGCGATCACCAGGATGAAGTCGGCCGCGCGGATCTCCCGCTCCATCCACAGGGTCCAGTCCTGCCGCCGCCGGGACGCGGGCAGGTCGCACGTCGCGTCGATCCCACGCATGCGCAGAAACCAGTAGAGCTCCCGCACGGACTCGTCGTGTCCCGCGGACTCCTGCGTCCCGCCAGCGTGCGCGTAGGAGATGAACACCCTCGGCGGACGTTCTGTCCCCGCGTCGACATCGGCGCCGGCTTCGGCACTGACTTCATTGCTCACGCACACCTCCTGCTGCGGACAGGCAGGCAAATCGTAGCCATCACCCGGTGTGCCGATCCCACCCGGACCGCCACCGCCGTGGCACGCAATATCATCCGCAACCCAGGCCCTACAGTCGGGTGCCCACGCCCTACAGCCGGGTCAGAGTACCCGAGCCCAAGACCGGATTGCCATTGATGAATTGTCCGTTCGTCGTTGTGGCGCCGAGGATCTGGTAGGTGAGCCTGGAGCTTTCCTGCAGTGTCACAGTGACCTCGAACTTGCTGAAACACTGAAGGCTCGGGTTGTATGTCGTATTTTGTCGCAATACCAACGGTCCGCCGCCGGACTCCAGAACCAACACCCCCGAACAGCTGAAAATCGGTACCTGCCACGAACCGACCCCGGTGCCCACACTGCCGGCACCGATTTTCAACGTGAGCTGGTAGGTGGCATTGTTTGACTGCGTGACCACGCCTGTCCACGTGCCTTGATAGCTCGAAGGGACAGCAGCCGCGTTGGGAGGTGACGTCGTGAATCTCGAAGAGGTAGCGGCTGCGGTGGGATGTGACGACGTGAATGCTGCCTGGGTCGGCAGCGGTGTCGGGAACGTCGGCGTGGGGCGCGGGGAGGGGCCCAGCCCGTACCCGTTAGTGAGGACCGCGCCGGCGATTGTGCCAACCACACCCAGAAGGCCGGCGATCCAGGCTGCTTTGATGGTGTCGCTGGTGGGCATGGCGCATCTGCTCCCCCGTGGAAGACGCTCGGCTCGGGTTGATCGGCGGTGTCCGTCTTCGTCGACGCCCATCGACGATAGAACAGCGCGAAATGGCCGTACAGGTCTCACTCGCCGATCTGCCGACACATGCCGATAATGCTGATGCTGCGGGTGGGCAGCGTCGGTCGATCCGGGCCGCTGCATGCCGCCGCGGACCCGGGTCCGCGGCGGTCGGGTCCGCGGTGGTCGGGTCAGCGGTAGTCGGGGTTGGGGTAGTCGTCCCGACAGCCGGCGTCCCAGGCCGAGCGTTGGTTGCCGTGCGTGGGGATGCCGCCCGCGTCCTTGAGCATTTTCGCCAGGTGCAGCAGGTTCCAGGTCATGAACGCGGTGTTGCGGTTGGTGAAGTCGTTCTGCGGTCCGCCCGAGCCCGGATCGAGATAGGACGGCCCTGGTCCGGCCTCACCGATCCATCCCGCATCGGCCTGCGGCGGGATCGTGTACCCGAGGTGCTGCAAGCTGTAGAGGACGTTCATGGCGCAGTGCTTCACGCCGTCCTCGTTTCCGGTGATCAGGCAGCCGGCAACCCGGCCGTAATAGGCGTACTGGCCCGCTTCATTGAGCAGATGCGAGCAGGCGTACAGCCGTTCGATCATTTTCTTCATCACGGAGCTGTTGTCGCCGAGCCAGATCGACCCCGCCAGCACGAGGATGTCGGCCGCCAGAACCTGCTGGTAGATGGTTGGCCATTCGTCACTCGGCCAACCGTGCTCGGTCATGTCCGGCCACACCCCGGTCGCGATATCGTGATCAATCGCGCGGAGCACCGTGACCTCGACACCGCGCTCACCCATCAGGGCGGCGCTGCGATCGATCAGACCCCCGGTATGGCTGAGTTCGGGTGAGCGCTTGAGCGTGCAGTTGATGAACAACGCCCGCAATCCGTCGAACCGCCATGTTGTCTCGTCGCTGTTCGTCGTCATGACACGCTCCCCGGTCCCCGTATGGCGCAGCGACGCCACGGTGGGTCGCAGCCGTCGGTCCACCGTGATCTAACCACCGCCGCCGGCAGTCGACCAGACCGCGCGGACATCCCAGACTGCGCGGGGAGAGCGGATCATGCAGTAAAGATGTGAACTAGTTGCTACTACAGCAGCACTGGATTCACATCGTTGAGCCGCTGCTCGTGGACGGCCTGCTGGTGCCCGCGGTCAGTGGGGGCCGCCCCAGCCGCTGCTGATGCCCGGTCAGCGGCGGCCATCCCAGCCACGTTGGCGGAGCGCCTGCGCGACCTGGGCGGCGACGCGCTCAGGATGCTCCCGCAGCAGCCACGTCGGGAACCGCAGGATCAGACGGTCCTGGAGCACTCCGAGATTCTGGCGGGCCAGGTCATCCCACCATTGCCGGGCTTCCTGGTGTGCGGCCCCGTCGATCTCCACCCAGACCCGCCATGGCTCGTACCAGACGTCCAGGTAGCGACGACCGCCCAGCTCGACCATGTGCTGGCGCCGGGCGGGCGGTAGGCCGTGGCGACGCTCGATTCGCCGGTACAGCATCTCCGCCACTGACTCAGCGCCAACATCAAGATCTGCCAACGTGTCGAGGATCAGGCGGCGACGCCGCGCTCGCCCGCGCTGGTCCAGCGCAGCCCGCACTTCCCCGACGCTGACCAGCCGTTGCTGTACGGAGGCGGCGAGCGCGGCCCTGGCGTCGTCGTCCCGGGTCGCCCAGCCCGCCATGTCGACGACCGAGCGGGCGAGCCTGGTCCGCGGGGGAACGCGGACCGGATGGACGTCGGCTGAGGTGAGTTGGCTGCTGCGGTGCACCACGATCCCCTGATGCCCGGTGAGCTGCCGGTCTGACGGCACCGTGACGAACACGGTCGCCGCGTCGAACCCCCGCAGACCGTCGAGCGTGGCCGCCGTGGACCCGGCAAGGACGGCTCCCGGCCCGGCCCGTTCCAGCGCGCACCAGAGCCATTGGAGACGGGTCAACGGCCCGGAGTGGGTGACGACGACTCCCCGTAGCGGCCGTTGCCACCGACCTGTGCTGACCCGCCACCGCAGTTCCCCGGGGCGCAGGCCGCCCGCGATCGCGTCCCGCACTGCCATCACGCCGCTGCGATCCCGGGCGATCACCTCCCATCCGCCGTCGTGCGGACCTGCGGTGGACGTCACAACTATGAACGGTGACAGGGCACACGCCCGAAGTCGTCACGCTGGCGTCAGCTGTGGATAACCGTCGGCCCCCCGACCGAAGGATGTGAATGTGCCGTTGCTGGAGTGGATAACCGCCGGCCCGCCGGCCCATCGACCGAGGGATGTGAATCTGCTGCTATGGGAGCAGCACGAAAGTCACATCGTTCGGACGACGCTGGCCCGCGGCCTCGGACGACGCTGGTGCGGGTGGGGGTTCGGACGACCGCAGGCCCGGAACCCGCTCCAGCGGCGGCTTTCACGGCGGCTTTCACGGCGGCTTACGCGGCGGTCAGTCCCGATTGCCGGGCGACCTTCCCGGCGACCTGACGGGTGAGGTTCTGCTCGCGCGTGGGGTCTGGCAGTCCGTTCACCTGGATGACCAGAAGGGAGCTCTCGACGCGGCCGGACATGATGAAGATCATGTCAACCGTGACGGGGACCCGTTTGCTGTTGGCGATCACCGTCACGCTCATGCGTATGGCACCCGTGGCGCCGGTGGGCGGGGTCAGTGAGCGGGTCGAGTTGAGGGTGGTATGCGCGCCGCTGGCCGCCATTCCTTCCTGGAGCGACTGGAAGTAGAGCTGGCCAAGGCATTTGGGTGCCTGGGCGCGGGTGAGGATGGCCGCATCGCGGGTCACGTCGGCCGCTGGGGCGATCTCTCCCTCCGAACCGACCGTGGTCAGTCCGTCGGTGCTCGAGAGGAAAGGGCCGTCCACCGTGTCGGTTGCGTGGTCTTGGACGTCGGCGAGCGGTACGCCGAGGCAAGCCGCGATTTTGCTCCCTGCTATCTGCGGATTCGCCTGTTTGTCGGGGGATGTGTCAAGGATGAAGCCGGCCGTTTCGGGGCCTTGGGTAAGGACGAAGTCGCCCGCATGCAGGATCGGTGCCGCGGCGGCTGCCGGCGCGCTGGCCTGCGCGCTGGCTGGCGCGTCGACCGGTTTGTCGGCCGGCGCTCCGGTCGGCGTACCGGCCGGAGCACCAGCTGATCCGCTGGCCGGAGCGCTGACCTTCCGACCCGAGGCCGTGCCGCCGCACGCAGCCAGGCCAAGCAGGCCAAGCAGGCCGATCCCCACGACGGCTGCCTTTGATAAGCCTCGATGTTGGAACGATTGCCGCAGTTCCATGCTTCTCCCCGCTTCTCACTGATCGACGCTTCTCACTGGTCTACGTTGCGTGCCGGCCGACGTTGCGTGCCGGCCGACGTTGCGTGCTGATCGGCGGATCCACAGCGCCATCTTGTGACCTCTTGTGACCTTTTATGCCCACAAATGAACCATACGGAAGTGCCCAGTATGGACGGAGCACCGGCCACGGGTCGCGTCAGTCATCGTCTGGATGCTCTGCGGGATGCGCGCGGGGGTCGGCATCGTGGGCCGTCAGCCCGATGGTGCCCGGCGCGACCAGCCGTGCTGCAGGTAGGCGGTCTGCCCGGTGCGAAGTGCGGCCACGCACGCCTGGATGCGTCGGGCCGCCCGTGGGAGGAGCAGCGTGTCGCACTCGGTGGGCGTGCACAGCCGCCAGGCGGTCAACTCGTCCGGCGGTAGGCGCACGCTGTGTTCGGCATCGGTTTCGGTGAGTGTTCCGCCATCAAAGATGAAGTGGATCAGCGGCGGTCGTCCGTCGTCCTGGGCAGGGACCCAGTCGACGCCGAGTAGCCGCCCCGGCTGCAGCTCCAGCCCGATTTCCTCCCGGACTTCGCGGCGGGCCGTCTCCCAGGGGTACTCGCCCGGATCCATGGCGCCACCGGGGAGCAGCCAGGTGTCGGTGCGGTAGGTAGGTTGGACGAGCAGGACCCGGCCGCCTGGATCGCGAAAAAGCGCCCCGGCTGCGGCGAGCACCCGGGGAAGGGTTGCGTAGAAATCGGCGGGTGGCAGTTGTGCGTTGCTCATATCACCTCTGATATCTCCGGCGTTCACACCCGACCATTCACATTCGACCGTTCACGTTCGCCAGTTCACACCCGACCATTCACGTTCAACGTAAGTTTCCGTGCATCCGTCGGATAATCAGGCGCTCCGGCGGGTATGTGACCATGATGGAACGCTGGACGCGCGCGATGATCCGTTATCGGTGGGCTGTCGTGGCGGTCTGGGTGGTTGTCTTCGTCGTGTCGAGCGCTGCCGCGTCCGGGCTGAGTCGCCTTCTGACGAATCGCTTCTCGCTGCCGGGTACCGACACACAGCGAGCGGAGCGCGTCCTCGATGACCATTTCGGTCAGAAGAGTACCGGATCCTTCATGATTGTCGTGCGCGGCGCGCCGGGGTCTGCCCCGCAGCTCCTGCCCACGGTCGATCAGGCGGCGCACAGGGCGGCCGGCGTTCTTCCCAGTGGGGAGGTCGCATCGGTTCAACCGGTGTCCGCCTCCATCGTCAACGCCCGCATCGTGTCGAATCTCGAGCCGGCCGACGCGAAAGGCTATACCGACAGGATGCGGGCAGCGGTCGGCACGGTACCGGGTGCCCATGCCTACGTCACCGGCCAGGCTGCGATCGAGCATGACCTCGATCCCGTGTTCAAGCACGATCTCAAGGTCGGCGAACTCTACATCGCCATTCCGATCGCGCTCGTCATCCTCGCGTTCGTCTTCGGGACATTGGCCTTCCTCCTGCCTTTGATCTTCGCTGCGGCCGCGATCCCGACGACCCTTGCGATCATCTGGGTTTTCGCGCACTACATGGAGCTGTCGACGTATCTGCAGAACCTGGTCACGCTGATCGGCCTGGGTATCGCTGTCGACTATTCGCTGCTCATCATCTATCGCTACCGGGAGGAGCTCCACAGCGGTAAGGCGACGCAGGACGCGATCGTCGCCACGATGGCGACAGCCGGCCGCGCGGTCGTGTTCAGCGGCACGGCGGTCGCCATCGGTCTCACGCTGATGCTGGCCATGCCCCTGCCGTTCATGCGCGGTTTCGGCATCGGCGGCCTGTTCATCCCGATTATTTCGGTCGCCTGCGCACTGACCCTGCTACCCGTCCTGCTGTACTTCCTGGCCGCGAAGCTCGATCGGGTGCGGCTCCTACCGCGCTCCATCACCGAGCGCCGAGAGGCGGAGGAGAACGTCTGGGCTCGTCTCGCATGGACGATCATGCGCCACCCGGCGGCCATCGCGGCGGGCAGCACGGCACTGCTCGTCGCGCTCGCGCTGCCAGTGCTGGCCCTCGAGCTCGGACCGGGCTCGAACAAGGGCATCCCGCGCACTCTCGAGAGTGTCCAGGGCCTTGACATCCTTTCCGATGCGGTCGGCGCGGGCGCCCTGGCGCCGACGACGGTCGTCATCGACTCCCATCGGCCAGGCGGGGCCGATGACGCCCAGGTGCAGGCCGGGCTGACGCGGCTCCAGCACAGTCTTCGTGCCGATTCGCAGGTCGCCGCGGTCGTCTTCGACCCTGCCAGCACGCAGTTCGTCGACCCGTCCCGGCGTTACCTGCAGCTACAGGTGATCGGGAAGAGTGAGTACGGGACGCCCGCGTCGCTCGACTTCGCCCACCGCCTGCGCCAGGACCTCGTCCCGGCGGCCGGGTTCCCCACCGGGGTCGCCGTCTACGCCGGCGGCGGCCCTCCGAGCGGGGTCGACTTCCTGCACCTCACCTATAGCGCCTTTCCCTGGCTGGTGCTCGGGGTGCTCGTCCTCACGTATTTCCTCCTGCTGCGGGCTTTCCGTTCGCTCATCCTCCCGCTGAAAGCAATCGTCCTGAACCTGCTTTCGATCACTGCCGCCTACGGCCTGCTGGTGGTCTTCTTCAAGTGGGGCGTGGGTGGCGCGCTCGGGCTCATTTCCTTCGACCAGATCGAGGGCTGGATCCCGGTCTTCATCTTTGCGATGGTGTTCGGTCTGTCCATGGACTACGAGGTCTTCCTCGTGAGCCGGATGCGCGAGGAGTGGGACGCCGGCCGGGACAACGAGACCGCGGTGGCGCTCGGGCTGGCCAAGACCGGGCGCATTGTGACCGCCGCCGGCCTGGTTATGTTCGCCGCCTTCATGGGCTTCGTCGCCGGGTCGATCGTCGGTCTGCAGCAGTTCGGGTTCGGGCTCGGCGCGGCGATCATCATCGATGTGACCATCATCCGTGCACTGCTCGTTCCGAGCGCGATGGCACTGTTCGGGCGCTGGAACTGGTGGCTGCCGCACAATGTCGCGCGGGTCTTCCGGGTCAGGAACTCGCCGCTGGCACCCAGCGCACCCAGCGCACGCCCGGCGCCCGGTCCGAGCAGTGTCGGTGGCTGACGTCCACGTGGCGCATGTTCCCGACGGGCAGGGTCGCCAGGATGGCGCCACTATCGGATTATGGAGGTTCATCGGATTATGGAGGTTCATCAGATTATGGATGTTCCGGGACCGCACCGGTTTGACTACACCGCCGAGCTGGACCGGGTCCGGGTGGCACTCGGGGAGCTCGCAGCTGAGGCGAGTCGGATCGTCACAGCCGCCACCGTCGCTGTGGCCGGCCCCGATGCCGGCCGGGCTGATACCGCTGCGGTCCACGCCGCCCTGCAGAGCCTGCAGGTCCGCAGCCGGAAGCTGGACGACGAGCTCGTGGTGCTGCTTGCCTGTCAGAATCCGGTGGCCGGGGACCTACAACTTGTGGTCGCCTGTCTGCGGATCGCAACCGGGGTGGAACGGATGGGCGAGCTTGCCGATCACATCGCGGCCACCGCCGATCTCCGGCGGCCCGCCCCGGTGGTCCCGGCGCCGCTGCGTCCCACCATCACCCATCTCGGCCGGCTGTGCGGCGACCTGGCCGACCAGCTTGCCGCCGCGATCCGCAAGGATGACCGGGAGGCGGCCCGGCAGGTGGAGGACGCGGACGACCAGATCGACCAGATTCACCGGCGGCTGCTGGCAACCCTGACCGATTCGGCGTGGCCACACGGGATTCAGAGCGCCGTGGACCTGACGTTGCTTTCCCGCTACTACGAACGGTTCGGCGACCAGGCCGTCACCGCGGCCCGTCGGCTCGCCGGCATCCACCCGGCGACAAACCGCTAGGTATGGGTCGAACCGAGCTCGCTGCGCTGATACCAGCTGTCCCCGACGATAACGTCTGAGATGTTCTTCGTCTCGCAGTAGCCGATGAGTTCCGACATGCGGTTGATGAACCCGTGCCCGGAGAAGTTCAGTGAGGTGTTACACAGGACGCCATAGCCCGAAACAGCCCGAAATGATTCCAGCAGCCGGTACAGAGTGGGCTCGTCGCTGGATCGCACCGACTGGACCCTCGCCGTTCCGTCGACGTGGGTGACCGCTGGCAGAGCATCGGTCCGGACGCGGCTGAAGTACAGCATGTACGGGTCCTCGACCGGGTTGTCGAACCAGAGGCCCATGTCCTCGGCAATGCAGCAGGGCGCTATCGGTCGGTACCCTTCGCGCTTTTTGATCGTGTTGAGGAGGTCCTTCGCCCCGGCGGTCAGTGGAGATGCGAGTAACGACCGGTGCCCGAGCGCGCGCGGCCCGATCTCGTAGCGTCCCTGGACCCACGCGGCCACCCTGCCGTCCAGCAGCTGCCTGGCAAGTCGCTCGACGTGCAGCGGCTGGACCGACCAACGGGCGGGATCGGGTTCCCCGTCATGCACGAACGGGGCCCCCGCGTAGACATTCCACTCAAGACGGCACGGCTCACCAAAGTACGTCGCCGCGTCCATCGCGGTGCCGATGGCCGAACCGGAGTCATTGGCACAGGGTGGGACAAAGACGTCGGTGAAGAGGCCGGACTCACGCCAGCTTCTGTTCCACTCGCAGTTCAGGCCGCATCCGCCGGATATCAACAGCGGCAGCCCGCGGGGGAGCCGGGATTCGGCCACCGAACGGAAGGTCTCGAACAGTCGGGTGGTCAGATACCGGGCGGCGGTGTGCAACAGCGGACTGTCGACACCGCAGTTGTACAGGGCGGAGTCCCGGAAGGAGATCTTCTCAAAAGGCTCAAACGTTTTTCCGGGTTTCATGAATTCCTCGACAACCTCTTTCACCTCGGACCGGGGTTCGGAGTCGGCTGCATATGCGGTGAGAGCCATGAGCTTTCCCGCGTCCTGCAGCCGGGGTACGTCTCCGGAGTCCCAGAAGGTGGGGTCGGCGAGAGCGAAGAGCGCGGCGTAACGTGAGCCGGGCTCCGCCAGAACCGGGAGCGGTGTGATCTTCGCTCCATAATTCTGCCAGTGGTAGAAGGCGCCGATCTCGCCCTCCCACACCAGAATCACGCACTCGCGTAGCGGAGCGGCCGGAGCCATCGCCGCGACCATGAAAAGATGCGAGCGCTCGTGGCTGGAGGTGAAGACGGTGACGGGTTTCCCGCAGAAGCTCCCTTCCGAGGTCACCCCCGGGTCCACGCCGAAATAGCCTGCCCCATGCTGTGACAGATAACCTGGCAGTGCCTTGTGCCAGCCACCGATGGCCAGCACGTCCGGCTGCCCGGGTGCCATGTCCATGGCCTGGAGAACCAGGGACGCCGAGATCCCTCCGTAACGGCCGAAGGAGTCCTTCTCGCCTTCGAGGGAGTAGATGAGCCGGCCGTCCTCCACGAAGGCGATCGCGCCGTCGTGCCCGGGGTTCATGCTCAGAATTCGCATTGGACGTCCCCTTGTCTCGATACTGGCGTTCGCGATTGCCGGAATGAGCGACGTGAGGTCGACGACCTCACCGACTGGTCGCCCGCATGAACTTTCGAACGCACAGCGGGGCGGCGACGAACAGGATCACACATGACCAGACCAGCGACATCGCGATCGGATAGTCGGTCATCCAGGTGTGGTGGACCACCGGAGTCGCCGGATTTCCGAAGAGCTGTCTGCTGGCAGTTCCGACCGCGGAAACGGGGTTCCACTCGGCGGCGTACTGCACCCACACCGGCATGCTCTGTACGGGTGCGAGCGCATTGGAGAGATAGATTACCGGGAACAGCCAGATGGTACCGGCCCCGGCGGCCGCCTCCGGACTTTTCGTGCACACCCCGATGAGTGCACCCACCCAGCTCATCGCGAGACCGAAAATCAGAAGTATGCCGACGGAAAGTAGTGCACTGCCGATACCGTTGTGGATGCGCCAGCCGACCGCGAACCCACACGAAATCGTCACCAGTACGGTTATGAAGGTCTTCAACAGGCCAGCGTTGGTGAATCCGGCGAGGACGGTGGAGCGGGCCACTGGTAGCGTACGGAGGCGATCGATCGTATTTTCTTCGAGTTCCTGGGCGATCGCACCGGAGGTGGACGCGGCAGCGAACGCAACAGTCTGCGCCAACAGGCCGCCGATCACGAATTCAGTATAGCTACCGCCGCCCGGCAATTTTATTGCATTGGCGAAAAGATATACCATCGCCAGGGTGAAAAGAGCCGGTTGAATAATGCTGTAGGCAATGATGTCGGGTTGTCTCGGCAGCCGCATCAGAATGCGTCTGGTCATCAGGTATGTTTCGGTGAGTGCGGCTCCGGTGCTCCGACCGGACCAACGCGGGCTGACAGGGGGTCCCGATACGATCCTCAGGTTCGTGTTCCGGTGACGACCGGTAATTTCGCCGTATCTACGGTGCGGCCTGATGTCGGCAGCGGGTAACATTGCACGGTCCGCCAGGGAAAGCATGCTCTTGTTCATGCCGCCACTGCCGTCGTGGCCATCGCATTGGGTGCCGCTTCGGTGGCCGTGGGTCGACCGGTGAGGCTCAGGAAGACGTCGTCAAGGGTCGGTCGGCACAGCGCGACGTCCTCGAGTTCGACCGCGGCGGCATCCATCTCACGCAGCACCCGGGCGAGCAGCCCCGGTTCGTGTGGTGTCATCACGGTGACCCGTCGTTCCGATGGGAGGACGACCGCCTGGCTGGTACCGAAATAGTCAAGGATGGACGCGGCAAGAGGCAGCAGTTCACGGTCACGCAGGACAACCTCGATGCGGTCACCGTTGATCTGTGTCTTCAGCTCGTCCGCGGTGCCTCTGGCGATGACACGGCCGTGGTCGACCACGGCTATCAGGTCGGCGAGCTGATCGGCTTCTTCCAGGTACTGGGTGGTGAGCAGGAGCGTTGTGCCCGCGCTCACGAGTTCGGAGATCATTGCCCAGGTGCCGCTGCGGCTACGAGGGTCCAGCCCGGTTGTCGGTTCGTCGAGGAACAGGACAGCCGGCCGTGTGATCAGGCTGATAGCGAGGTCCAGCCTGCGCTGCATGCCGCCCGAGTAGGTCTTTGCCAGCCGGCTGGCCGCCGCGGTGAGGTCGAACTGCTCAAGCAACTCCTGGGCGCGCTGGCGTGCCCGCCGCCGGCCCAGCCTGTGCAGCCGGCCGAAGAACTCCAGATTCTCCCATCCGGTCAGCAGGGGTTCCACGGCTGTCTCCTGACCGGAAACTCCGATGCAGCGCCGCACCTCATACGGTTGCCGGACCACGTCGAAACCGCCCACCCACGCGCGTCCGCCGTCTGGCTTCAGCAAGGTGGTCAGTATCCGGACGGTCGTGGTTTTACCTGCGCCGTTCGGACCGAGCAGGCCGAGGACGGTTCCTGGCTGGACCTCCAGATTCAGTCCGTCCAGAGCGTGCGCGTTCCCGTAACGTTTTACCAGACCTTCGACAGCAATTGCTGGTTTCATAGTGGTACAACCTCCTCATACGTTCCCCGGGAATCGGCGTACGCCGGGATCCCGGTCGTTGTAATGACATGCTGCGTTGCGCTCGTGTGCTGCGCCGCAGGCAGAGCGCGTGAACCCCAGGTCGTGTTGCCCAGGGTGCAGAGTGCATAGAGCTTCAGGGGAAGGAGCAGGCCGATGTTGATGAATCCGTGGAAGGCAAACGCGAAGAACGCCATTTTCCTGGTGCGCCAGGCGCCATAGGTGCACTGCAGTAACGAGAGCCCTGCCATTGCGGCGATCGACCACCACGGCGGTGGAGCCGCGGACACAGCGACAAGAGCGAGGCCTGTGGTCATTGACAGGACGAGTAACAACGGCGCCAGATTCTGCGCGACGACGTCAAGTGTCAGATAGCGGTGCAGGCGGGGAAGGAGCCTGATGGCAAGGAGGGTGTCCCGATAGGTACTGCGGGCCCACCGGAGCTGCTGGCGCAGGTAGGGACGAATCCGCTCGGGGACGACGGTCGCGGCCGTCGCGTCCGGGATATAGACGGTGCGCAGACCCGACTGCAGTATGAGAATTGTCAGGTGGCGATCCTCTCCGAAGTCGCTCGGTCGCCCACGAAACATCTGGGTCTCGTAGTCGTCGAGGACGGTCGTGAGCACGGAGCGCCGGTAGATCGCGCACGGCCCGCAGCAGCACATCACCGCTCCGAAGACGGACTGAGCGGCCCGTTCCTGGTTGCAGGCGATCCAGTACTCCATGTTGACCAGTCGGGTGAGCCAGGTCGCCCGACTGTTACTCGCCACCATGTGCCCCATAGCCGCACCCACCCCGGGGTCGGCCATCGCCGCCGCCAGTTTGCCTACGACGTCGGGTTCGATGGTCGTGTCGGAGTCGATTGCCACGACAAGGTCGCCGACCGATTGACGGATGGCCGCTACCTGGGCCTTCCGCTTTCCCGCGTTGTTCGTCAACGGAATGATCACAAATCGTCGGTCGCGACCGAATTCATCGTAAACGGACTGGAGCTGCTGGCGGTTCCGTGAGCCGTCGTCGACGACGTACACCGTGAGAAGGCCTTCGTAGTCCTGGTTTGCGACGGAGCGCAAACAGGATGCGAGCACCGCCGGTTGTTCGTTGAAGCACGGAATGATCACATCGACGCTGGGTAGTGCGGTGGCGGGTCCGACGTTTCCCGGGACGGCTCGCTGCCGCCGATACGTCCGGTGCGCGAAGCGAATCTGCGTTGCCAGGTAGCCGATGGTGAGGAGGGCATAGGTCGACAGCACGCCGGTGAAAAGAATCCGTAAGACCACGATTGTCGTATGCATGGAGTCCTCTGTTCCAGGAGTCGGGCCGCCCACGCGGCCGGTAGAAACAGGGTTGGTGGTCAGGCTGCCAGCGCGAGGCGACGCTCGGTTGCCAGCGCCCGCCGCAGGTACAGGCCGAGAACGGATCCATAGATCAGATGTCCGGTGAGGGACAGGCCAAGGGACTGCCAGCTGAGCGGGAAGAGCAGCTCTGCGCCGCGGGCAGACAGGGCGATGGTTCCCACCAGGCCTGACCAGACGAAGATGCCGTAACCGATGCCCAACAGGATCGGACGCCGGGCAAGAGCCGGAAACCGCCACAGACCCACGGCGCCGCACAGCACGAAGAACGCCATTCCGATGCCACCGCCGTCACCGATGTAGCGCCAGGCATAGCCGACCGGAATATTCGTGGGTACATCCCCGATGATCCAACCACCGAGTCGCGGGATGAAGTCCGGCCAGATCTTGGTGTATACCATCGGCATTCGAAGGGCATCATAGGCGGTGACTGCTATCAATCCGGCGGCGAATCCCCCGACCGCCCATCGTGCCTCCAGCGACCGGTGTAGGGCCATCGCAATCACGATGACGGCGAGCGGCAGTACCAGGAAGCGGGCTGATGCGCTGATGGGGAGGAGGTTGAATACGTAGAGCGGAATTGACAGCACCGGTAGCGCGCCGGCGGTCATTAATATCCCGACCCTCGCGAGCGACACCGGCCGCCGCAGCAGCCCGGTTCCGGGCGCAAGCAGGATGCGGGTACCAGGCCATGGCGCGGCAACCGCGCGGCCCTGTGTCGGCATGGACCGCGAAGCATCGATCCCGGCCCGGTGCGTACTCACAGTTGCAGTGCTCATGTCTTTCTCCCGTTCTGTTTCCTGTGCTGGCCGGCAGGCACAGCAAAATAGTCGCTCGCGAATACTGAAGGATGCCCATGGCAGCCGATCTTGAAATCGTGCCCGGTGCATCATCCGCTTCTGTCCCTGGTGTCTGGTACCAGTCTCTTCGCCTGGACCCGGCGGAAACAGACCGTATATGTGCGGGTATCCCTGAAGTGTGGCTACATGACGCATGGACCCGCGGTGCCAGGCATGGTGAACCTGGCACTGGCAGTGCCAGGTTGAGGCCGGTGGCAGATAGTGAGACGCGCGACACCGAAATAGGAGCCGCAACAGGGGCCGTCCCGGCTCAACGTTCTGGCCGACCGGGTCCCGGGCCCACAGCATGTTCCCGGCGGCGGCGAACACGGTGTTCTCGCAGGCGACGAGTGCGGTCACCGTGCTCGCGCGACCGATCCGTTCCCAGTTCGCGGCCGGCCACGGGTTGCTCAGCCGGGTGAGGACATTACGGGTGATCCGGTCGACCCTCGGATCCGGGGAGCTACCGAGCCCGCCACCCCATCCGGTCGTGGCGACGTTGAACACTGTGCCGCCGCCGGATGTCCGGAACACGCCCATGGTTGCGGCACCACCCTGCCCCAAGCGGCGCCAGTCGGACAGGTCAGCTGCGGCGAGGACGACGAAGGTCGTCGGGGTGCCGTCCCGGCCGGTTGACCGGCGCACTGGACCACTCGACGGTGACGCGGGCGTTGTCAATCCCGGTGAGCGGGTCTTCAGCGGCATCGCGGTGACAGACGAAGGTGCGGCCATCGTCCTCAAGCCGGAACTGCCACCAGCAGGTGTTGCCCGTGAGGAATGCGATGTTGCCGCCGGCGGCCAGGAACTGCTCGGCGGTGTCACGCATTTCGGCCGTCCAGTATTCGTCGTGCCCGACGCAGACGAGCACCTGGTAGGCGCGCAGCAGGTGCAGGCCGCTCGGCCAGGACTGCGGAACATCGAGGGTGAACCCGACGGGCCAGCCCCGGTCGGCCGCGGGATCGCCAGGGGTTGGGTGTGCGTCGACATGCACGGTGAACCGTGCCATCTCGTTGCCGCTGACGAACTCGGTGACCATCACGGTCGCGTCGGTTCCGGCGCCCGAGTCCGCATTGAGATGGAGATCGAGACTACCGCCCTGCGGGACCGATGTCGTCGCGGAATACACCTGTACACCCATCACGCACCCCGTTCGCCTGTGCTGGAGTCGGGAGCGCTGCGGGGGCGGTAGGCGCCGACTCGTCGGTCGGTGCATCCTTCGCCGAGGTCGTGACGAGCCCTGCCGGCCGCAACCTACACATCCTCGTCGTCCGGGACGGGCAGATGGAAGGCGATTCCGATCCCGTCCATACCGGCCGGATAGGCGACCACGAGGTTCATCGCCCGAATCCCGAGCTGCGGATGCCGCAACCACCGGACCCGGGGCGCCTGACTGCGTATCTCGTGGTCGGACCACCATCGCCGCATCTCCGGGCTTCCCTTCATGAGATCGGCGATCAGTTGGCTCAGCCGTCGGTCGCCGGGCCTGACCGCCGAGACGGCACGCAGGCGGCCGATGACGTCCTTGGCCTCGTCATCCCACATCACCAGACGTTCGCGTGCGTCGGGTTCCATGAGCGTCCACCACACGGTGTTGCGATGCTCGTCCGGCAGCTTGGCGAAGTCGGTGTACCACTCGGTAGCGGCGGCGTTCCAGGTCAGTACGTCAGCAACCTGGTTCGCGACGTAAACGGGGCTGGGCTTGTACGCGTCGGCGATCTGCCAGAGGATGGCCTCTGTGTTGGCCTCGCGTAACGGACTGTCCTTGACTGGTCGTTGACCGTAAGCGAGGAGGTAAATGTAGCTGCGTTCGTCGTCGTTCAGCTGCAGCATTCGGACGAGGCTATCCAGAACCTCGTGCGACGGGTGAATGTCCCGACCCTGCTCAAGGTATGTATACCAGGTCGGACTCAGGCCCGCGAGAACCGCGACTTCCTCTCGTCTGAGCCCGGAGGTTCGTCTTCGTCGCCCCGTGGGCAAGCCCACCGTCTCGGGGTCGATACGCTCTCGGCGGCTGCGTAGGAACGCACCCAGCTCGCGACGGCGATGCTCGTTATCCGTCACGTGACACCTCACTGTCGGCAAGCCGATATTTACACCGTAAGTGCTGACCGGTCAGCATAGTCCGAACTTTGTTGTGGCGCCCCCTTTCGCGTTAGTCGCGGTTCAAGGCGTCGAGCCGTGACCCGTATCGGCCCCGGCGGTCGAGTGTATGTGCAGGTAGGCCGCTTGTGGACCCCTGAAACAGGACCGCCGGCCCCTCCCGCTGGGGCATCGCGTGCGGGAGGGGCCGGCGGATGTTCGGCAACGTGCGGTTCTCGTGGGTACTCCCGAGTTTTCCGGGCACCAATTCCGCTTCTGGCGAGCCGTCGGTCAGGCGGCCCTGCTGTGACGATTACTCAGGACGGTGGGAGGCGTGACGTTCAGCTTGTTGAAGGTTGGATATCCTCGCTCGAGGCGCGCCCACATCTCCCTCGCGAACTGTTCGAGCGTTGCTCCCTGTAGCAACCCGGCCACCGGCATCTTGATGCCGAGGTTCTGGGCGATGCGGGCGTGCAACTCGGCCGCGAGCAGCGAGTCGAGCCCGATCCTCGTTACCGGACGCTGCGTGTTCACGCTGTCCGTTGACCGGCCCAACACGATGGCGACCTGTTCCACGAGGTATTCGCTGACAGCCTCGAGGGAATGCATCCGCTGCCGTGCCGTACCGGGCCTCACCGCGGCGTCGACCTCGTCGTCCGTCGGCTGTCGTTGCTCCGGCACGGTGTCGACCACTACGGAGTGGAGCGGCACGGTGTCGACCACTACGGGGTGGAGCGGCACAGAGCGAAGCGGGCGGACCTCCGTGTCACGAGGAGCGCTGGCATCGGCCGAGGCCGTGAGCGCGTCGCCGATCCAGAAGCGGCGCCGTTGCCACGGATAAGAGGGCAACGGGACGAAATTGCCCGTACCACCCCGCAGTGCCGTCCAGTCCGGTTCGTATCCGGCTGCGTAGAGGGTCCCCACCGTCGCAAGGATCGCTGTCCAGTCCGCGGCGTTCCTGGTCAGCGAGGCGATCACGGCACCGCGCCCCTCGGCACTGTCGATGATCTCGCTGATCGAGTGAGCCAGCATCGGATGGGGACCCATCTCGATGAACACCGTCTCCCCTTCGTCAAGCATCGTGTGCACCACATCGGCGAAGCGCACCGGCTCGCGAAGATTGCGGACCCAGTAGGCGGCGTCGAACTCCTCGCCAGTCGAGCGCTGGCCGGTCACCGTCGAGTGGATCGGGATGTCGCCGGCAACGGCCCGGACGTCGGCCAGAGCGCGCATCAGCTCCGGGCGTAGCGGCTCCATCTGGGGGCTGTGCGAGGCGACGTCGACCTGGACGGGTCGGCAGAAGACCCCGCGGTCCAGTAGCGGCCTGGTCAGCCGGTCCAGCACGGCGGGATCGCCGGAGAGCACGACCGAGGAGTCGCTGTTGGCGACCGCCACCGAAACCTGGTCTTCGAACCCCTCGATGGCGCGTTCGGCATCGGCCATGCTCAGCTGCAGCGCGACCATGGCGCCCTGCCCGCTGACCGAACGCAGAATCCGGCTGCGTCGGCAGATGATGGCGGCGGCGTCGGACAGCGTGATCGCTCCTGCGACAACGGCGGCGGCGACCTCACCCATGCTGTGGCCGATCACGACGTCGGGTTCGACACCGAGCTGCCGCCACATGGCGGCCAGCCCAACCTCGACCGCCCACAGCACCGGCTGGATGACGTCGATACCCGTAAGCGGCTCGTCCGACATCAGGCGCTCGATCACCGACCAACCGGTTTCCGTGCGTACGGCGGCGTCGCACTCTGCGACCGCAGCCCGGAAGGCGGGTGCGGAACTCAGCAGCTCGCGTCCCATGCCCACCCATTGGGATCCTTGGCCGGGAAAGACGAACGCGATCCTGGGGCGGTCACCGTCGGTGCGGCGGTCGATGGACACCTCGTTGGTGGGCCGTCCGGCCATGACCGTCCGAAGCCCACCGGCGATCTCGGCATGGGTCCGGCCGACCACCGCCACGCGGTGCTCGAAGTGGGTGCGTCGCATCCCGGCGCTCCAGCAGACATCCGCCAGCGAGGGTTGGCTGCTGACGCCGTCGCAGTTCATGCGGTCGAGGTAGGCCTGCGCGAGCTCCGAGAGGGCGTCGGGCGTTGCTGCCGACAGCGGTAGCAGCACAGGCTGGTCGTCCGCGCCCAGGCCGTCCTCGCCACGGTCGGGAGACCCGCTCGTGG
>NZ_CAUVXI010000101.1:0-3040 GCF_963555845.1 Protofrankia sp. Cas8
GGCATCTGGACGTCGAGCAGAATCACCGCGAAGTCGTCCACCAGGAGACGTTTGAGGGCCTCCTCGCCCGAGGAAGCGGTGACCAGATCCTGGTCGAGCGAGGCCAGGATCGCCTCGAGGGCCATCAGGTTGTCAGGTCGGTCGTCCACTAGAAGAATCTTGCTGCGCGGACGTTCCGCACCATGCGCGTCTTCGGCGTCCCCCGCGTCCATGAGATCACCCTTGCGCTCGGTCACCGCCCGCCTCCTCCTTTACGCCGCACCGCCCCCATCGGGCCACGGCTTCGAGCTCAACCGTACAAATGACTTCCGCCGGCTTCCGCGTTGCCCGTGGCCCGTGGCCCGTGGCCCGTGGCCCGTGGCCCGGCCCAGTGGAAGTATCACCGAGCCTGGCCGACGGCGACGAGATCCGCGCCGGACGCGGAGGCCTGCAGGTGAACCGAGCTTTTCATCCCTGGCCTGTCCGGGTCCGACCCACCCCGGGCAGCGGCGCGCCGCGGTGCCCGGGGACCCGCTGGCTCGGGTGCGCTATAGATGAGACCGCATGGTGCCGAGTAGATGGTCAAGATCAACTGGCTTGGTGATGTAGTCGGTCGCACCGGCCTCAAAGCTCTTCTCCCGGTCTCCCGGCATCGCCTTGGCGGTCAGCACCACGATGGGAAGGGCGGCGAACGCGGGCATCTGCCGGATCGCCGAGGTGGTCTCGTTCCCGTCCAGCCCCGGAAGCATCACGTCCATCAGAACAAGGTCGATCGACAGGCCCTCCTGCTGGAGCAACCGGATCGCGGTGTGGCCGTTGTCCGCGTACAGCACCTGCATTCCGTGCATCTCCAGGGCGCTCGTCAGCGCGAAGACATTGCGGACGTCGTCGTCCACGACGAGCACGCTCGATCCGACCAGCGGGTCGGACTCGTCGAGGCCGCTGGTCACCGCCGGGTCGCCCAGATCAGCGGGCAGCCCGGTGAGGAACGGCGTATCCGGTATGTCGGACTCCGCCCCGCCTCGAAACGACCGACGCGCCCGTGCGCCCGGTAGGTGGAGTCCCGCCGATGTAAGTGCCCGCGCCGGACCGGCGCCACCGGCCGCCGGCCGCGGTCCGGAGGCGAGAGCCACCGCGGATGTGCCGGACATAGCGGCCAACCGCCGGCGCGCCATCGCCCCACCGGTTTCGGGAAGCACGATGATCTCGTCGCTGTCCCCCGGGTTGGCCGACGGAAGCACCTCCGACGGCATCACCGACGGGACATAGAGCGTGAACGTGCTGCCCAGGCCGATCGTGCTCGCGACGCCGATGGACCCGCCGAGCAGCCGCGCGAGCTCCTTGCTGATGGACAGCCCGAGCCCGGTGCCGCCGTAGCGCCGTGAGGTCGTCCCGTCCGCCTGCTGGAACGCTTCAAAGATCATAAGCAGTTTGTCGGTGGCCACCCCGATGCCGGTATCGGAGACGCTGAACGCGAGCACCACCGGCGCCGCGGACAAGGTCGGCGTGGTGAAGGCGACATCGGTCGTGGCGACCGTCACATCCAGCCGCACCTCGCCGGCGTCGGTGAACTTCACCGCGTTGGACAGCAGGTTTTTCAGTACCTGCTGGATGCGCTGCTCGTCGGTGACGAACTCCTCGGGAAGGTCGCCGGCGACCGTCACCTCGAAGGAGAGGCCCTTTTCCTCGGCCATCGGACCGAATACCTGCGCGACCGCATCGCAGAGAGTGGTCGTGCGAACTGTCGCGGCCTGCACGGCCATCTTGCCGGCCTCGACCTTCGAGAGATCGAGAATGTCGTTGATGAGCCCGAGCAGTTCGGAGCCGGCCGAGTGGATCGTCTCGGCGAAATCGATCTGCTTGGCGGTGAGGTTCGCCTCCGGATTGTCGGCCAACAGCTTCGCCAGCAGCAGCAGACTGTTGAGCGGCGTCCGCAGCTCGTGGCTCATGTTCGCCAGGAACTCCGTCTTGTACTGGGACGACTGCGCGAGCTGCTCGGCCTTCTCCTCCAGGCCGATCCGGGCCATCTCGATTTCGCCGTTCTTCTCCTCCAGCAGCGCGGCCTTCTCCTCCAGCTCGTTGTTGGTGCGCTGGAGTTCGACCGACTGCGAGCGCAGCTCCTGGGTGAGCCGCTGGGACTGGGCCAGCAGCTCCTCCGTCCGCGCGTTCGCCATGATCGTGTTCAGGACGACACCGATCGTGCCGACCAGCTGGTCGACCAGGTGCAGATGCAGCTCGGAGAAGCTGGTGAAGGATGCGAGTTCGATGACGCCGAGCACCTGATCCTCGAAGATCACCGGAGTCACTACGAGATCACTGGGCGGCGCCTCCCCGAGACCACTGCGGATGCGCAGGTAGCCGGCGGGGACCTCCTCCACCCGGATGCGCTTCTTCTCCGCCGCGGACTGGCCGATGAGGCCCTCACCGAACAGGAACGTACCGTCGGACCGTTTGCGCGGCGCCGAGCCGTAGCCGGCGACGTGGCGCAGCTTGTCACCCTCGATGAAGTCAAGCAGGTAGACCGTACCGAGCTGGGCGCCGACCGCCGGAGTCATCTCACTAATGATCATCTGACAGACCGCGTACAGATCACGCTGGCCCTGCATCTTGCCGCCGATGCGGGCGATGTTCGACTTGAGCCAGTCCTGCTGGGCGTTCTTGTCGGTCGTCTCCCGCAGATTGGCGATCATCTGGTTGATGTTGTCCTTGAGCTCGGCCACCTCGCCCTCGGCCTCCACCGTGATGGAGCGGGTGAGGTCACCGCGGGTAACGGCAGTCGACACCTCGGCAATCGCCCGCAGCTGGGTGGTCAGCGTGGACGCGAGCTGGTTGACGTTGTCGGTGAGCGCCTTCCAGGTGCCGTCCACCCCGTCGACCGTCGCCTGACTGCCGAGCTTGCCCTCGATCCCGACTTCCTTGGCCACCCGGGTGACCTCGTCGGCGAACGACGACAGCTGATCGACCATCGTGTTCACGGTGTCCTTCAGCTCGGCGATCTCACCCTGCGCCGACACCGTGATCGTCTGCGACAGGTCGCCGCGGGCCACCGCCGTGGTCACCA
>NZ_CAUVXI010000101.1:3481-4275 GCF_963555845.1 Protofrankia sp. Cas8
GATGGTGTGCGCAAGACCGGCGACCTCACCGCGGGCATCCACGGTGATCTTCTGGGACAGGTCGCCCTGCGCCACCGCGGTGGTCACCTGGGCGATGTTGCGGACCTGATTGGTCAGGTTTCCCGCCATCGAGTTCACCGACTCGGTGAGATCCCGCCATACCCCGGACACGCCCTTGACCCGCGCCTGCCCGCCGAGATTGCCCTCGGTGCCGACCTCGCGGGCGACCCGGGTGACCTCGTCGGCAAAGGACGAGAGCTGGTCCACCATGGTGTTCACCGTCGTACCGATGCGCAGGAACTCGCCCCGCACCGGCTGGCCGGCGATCTCCATCGCAATATGCTGCGAAAGATCGCCCTGCGCGACCGCGGCGATGACCCGCGCGACCTCGTGCGTCGGCCGCGCAAGGTCGTCGATGAGCGAGTTGACCGCCTGGTTCGACATCGCCCAACCGCCTTCGAACCCGAGATCGGCCATCCGCTCGGTCAACCGGCCGTCCCGCCGGATCACCTTGCTCACCCGCTCCAGTTCGAGGGAGTGTCGCTGTTGGACGCCGGCAAGCTCGTCGAAACGCGCTGCCAGCAGTGTGCCGCGGCCGCCGCGTTCCCCCAGCCGAACCGAGAAGTCACCGTGACACAACGCGGTGAGGGCACCGAGCAAATCGCTGATGAGCTGGTCGTCCACGGGCGCGGTTTCCGACACCATCGTCATGATGAAGCTCTCCAAACCCGCGTCCGCGGGAATCACTCGCGTCTGGCCGATCGCGCCGAACGGGTCGGCAACCGTTCATGAGG
>NZ_CAUVXI010000101.1:4459-12091 GCF_963555845.1 Protofrankia sp. Cas8
TGGTACTCGTCGCCAGTATCCGCCAAAGCCCACTGGGCCGATATTGGCGGATCCCCGAGTACCTGCCCGACACCCGACTGAGTGACCAGGACGCCCCCGGGGTTGCGGGGTCCGCGGCGCAGCCAGTCCCCCAGAGCTGGACAACACAGGAGACACTGACCGACATGCCTCCCGTGCCCGGAGATGAGGGGCTCCGCCGCACCCTCACAGTTCCACCGGTCACCGACTCACCGCGGTCGGCCCGGCGGTTTGTCGTGGCCGCACTGCGCGGCCGGGTCGACCCGGATCTGGTCGACACCGTTCTGCTGCTGGTGACCGAACTCGTGACCAACGTCGTCGTGCACGCCGGCACCGACGCGACAGTTGACCTCCGCCATGACGCCACCGGGCTGGCGATCTCGGTCAGCGACCGCAATCCCACCACGTTGGGTGCCGCGCCGAGCGCCGACGACCCCGACCGGCTGACAGCGTCCGACCAGGCCTGCGACAGCCGGGCAGGCGCCAGCAGGGTCAGGAGGATCGAAGGCCTCCGTGAGAACGGTCGCGGCCTTGCGATGGTGGACGCCCTGGCCACGGCCTGGGGAACCGAACACGACCGCACCGGAAAAAAAGTCTGGTTCCGGCTTGATGCCCCCGTCCCCGACCAGGCTCCCCGCGAAGATCACGACGGGACACCCGTCGAGCCACCGCAACGGATGGCGGTGGACATCCTGCGGCCGGCGCGGCTGCTGGCTCCCGGTCTGGCCACCGCGTTGTCGACCGAGGACGAGGTCCGCGAACTGCTGGCTCAGCTCGTGGACGCCCTACCGACGTCCGCCGCCGGCCTGGTACGCAGGCCCGGCCGGGCCAAGAGCGCGGCAGCGGAGGTGGTGGCTACCTGCGGCCCGACCGGCGCGGAGCGGGACGCCCGTCGGATCCCGCTCGAATCTCGGGATGGAATCGTCGGGGAACTCCTGCTCTGGTCACCACTCCCGCCGCTAGGCCCTGGCCCTGGCCCCTGGAATGGGAACGCCGCCGGAGCGCTCGAGGGCCAAAGGGCGCGCGACGATCGTCAGATCGCGCGCCCGCAGGCCGCAGTCCACGGAGCGCTCGAGGAGCGGATCGCCGTGGTCACCCGCTGGATGGCGTTGACGCTCGGCGGCGCCAACCTGCGGCGGGCCGAGGAACGACGCATCGGCATGCTCTCCTTCCTCGCCGAGGCGTCGGACCTGCTGGCCGGCAGCCTCGACACCGAACGCAGCCTGGCCCTGCTCGCCCGCCTACCCGTACCGCGGCTGGCGCGGTGGTGTGCGGTCTACCTGCTACGGGAGGACGGCGCGGTGAAGCTCGCCGCCGTCGGGCACGTCGACGAGGCCGAGGCGGCAGACCTGTCGGCCTGGGCCGGCGATCCGGTCGGACCGCTGGCCCCCCAGGTGCAGGCGGCGCTCGCCGACACCGTGCGCGTCGCCACGATCAACGGCTCACCCACGGTGATCGCGACGATGCGGGCCCGTCGCCGGGTGCTGGGCGTTGTGGCTCTCGGCCGAGCCGTGGGCAACAGCTTCCAGGCCGACGAGATCGAGCTGCTCGCAGATCTCGCCCGCCGCGCGGCGTTCGCCGTCGACAATGCGCGGCTGTTCCGCCAGCAGGTGGAGGTGGCCAGCGCGCTGCAGGCCGGGCTGCTACCGCCGGAGCTTCCCAACATCGACGGGATCGAGCTCGGCTCCTCCTATCGCGCGGCCCGCGCCGGGCTGGAGGTCGGCGGTGACTTCTTCGACCTCGTCCCGAACCCGGACGGCGGATGGACGATCATCATCGGCGACGTCTGCGGCAAGGGTGCGGAGGCCGCGAACGTGACCGGGGTCGTGCGAGCCGTGTTACGCCTGTTGGCCGGCCAACGCAACAACCTGCCCGACATCATGATGGATCTCAACCGTGCGTTGCGGGACGCGGGTCATCCCAACTCGGCAGGTCAGGGGCGTTTCTGCACGCTTGCGGTGGCCGAGCTGCGCCCACTGGACGTGCTGGTGTCCGCCGGGTCGGACCCCGCCGCGGTGACGCAGCGGACGATCTCGATCTGCATGGCCGGGCATCCGCTGCCCATCGTCGTACGCGCGAACGGGACGGCCATGTTCGTCGCGGAGCCGGGAACGCTGCTCGGCGTACTCGACGACCACGACGTCGCCTTCCCCGAGGTACAGGTGGCGCTCGCGGCCGGGGACGCGCTGATCCTCTACACCGATGGTGTGGTCGAGGCCCGCCGCGGTCGGGAGCTGTTCGGCGACGAACGGCTGCTGACGGCCGTGCGTGGCTGCGCGGGCATGTCCGCCCAGGGCATCGCCGACCGGGTGCGGGCGTCCGCCGATCGGTTCGCGGGCGGACGCCTGCGAGACGATGTCGCGGTCGTCGTGGCCCGCATCCCGAAATGACGATCCGCGAACCACCGGTGACTCAGAAAAGACAGACAGCCGAACACTCGGCGTGGGTCCGTGACGAGCACCGGAGACGTAGCTACGCTGCGTCATACATGACCAACCGTCATCCGCTGGTAGACGACAAATGGCCCGGAAGCGCTTGGAATGGCCTGCCTGTGGGTAGACGTGTAGGGATGGCACCGCTCAAATCTGATGACTTATGAATACAAACGGGGTGTAAGCGGACATGGTGGCCCACGCGTCGTCCTTTCGGCCCTCGGCCACGCATGTGCTGGTCGAGCTTCCACACGTATCCAGCGCCGTTCCGCAGGCGCGCCGTGTGCTGCGAGAGCAGCTCACCGCGACGAACCTGACCGAGGACGCGGTGGGCACGGCGGAGCTCCTGGTCAGCGAGCTGGTCACGAACGCGGTGAAGTACGGCGAGCCACCCGTCTGGCTGCTGATCGAATTGCGGCCCGGCCTGGTGCACGCCTCCGTGTCGGATAGATCCATCGTGTTGCCCCACCGTCAACAGGTGGACCTCGGCAGTGAGGGTGGGCGTGGTCTGCTCGTCCTGGACGCTCTCGCGGGCAGTTGGGGAGCGGTGGCGGTCGACTCCGGCAAGTACCTCTGGTTCGATCTACCTGTCGAGCTGTGACCGCGGCGAGGGGGAAAATGCGTTTCCACGACAACCTGGCCTCGGCGGTCGGCGATACCCCGCTGGTCCGGCTGAACGCGGTCACCGCTGGCATCGCGGCGCCCGTACTGGGCAAGCTGGAGTACCTGAACCCGGGTGGCTCCGTGAAGGACCGGATCGCCCTGGCCATGGTGGCTGCCGCGGAGGAGTCGGGACAACTGCGGGCAGGTGGGACGATCGTCGAACCGACCAGCGGAAACACCGGAGTCGGCCTGGCAATCATTGCCGCCACCCGTGGCTACCGCTGCGTGTTCACCATGCCCGACAAGATCAGCGAAGAGAAACAGGCGGTACTGCGGGCCTATGGAGCCCAGGTGCTGGTCTGCCCGACCGCGGTCGCCCCGGACGACCCCCGCTCCTACTACTCGGTCGCGCGCCGGGTGGTCGCGCAGACGCCCGGTGCCTGGAGCCCGGACCAGTACTCCAACCCCCACAACCCGGCCGCGCACCGCGCCACCACCGGCCCGGAGATCTGGGCGGCCACGGACGGACGCATCACCCACTTCGTCGCCGGAATCGGCACCGGCGGGACGATCAGCGGAACCGGCCGGTACCTCAAGGAGGTCAGCGCCGGGCGGGTGGCGGTGGTGGGCGCGGACCCGGAAGGATCGGTGTACTCCGGCGGCAGCGGCCGGCCCTACCTGGTCGAAGGAGTCGGTGAGGACATCTGGCCGACGACCTACGACAAGACGGTGGTCGACCGGGTGGAGGCGGTCAGCGACCGCGACTCGTTCCTGATGACCAGAGAACTGGCCCGTCGCGAAGGCATCCTGGTCGGTGGCTCGTGCGGGCTCGCGGTCGTCGCGGCGCTGCGGGTCGCTCGGGAGCTGGACTCGGACGGCTGCGTGGTGGTGCTGCTGCCGGACTCCGGCCGCGGCTACCTGTCGAAAATCTTCAACGACGAGTGGATGTACGACTACGGCTTCCTCGACCGGCCGTCGGACGAACGGACCGTCGCCGAGGTACTGACCCGCAAGGCGTCCGACGCCGGCGGACCGCCTGAGCTGGTACATGTGCACCCCGACGAGACCGTGGGCGCGGCCATCTCCTACCTGCGCGAGTACAACGTGTCCCAGATGCCGGTGGTGCGCCAGGAACCACCGTTGCGCTCCGCCGAGGTGGCCGGTGCCGTCATCGAGCGGGAGCTGCTCGACGCCGTGTTCGCCGACCGCTCCGCCGTCGACGCGCCGGTCGCCACCCACATGTCGCCTCCGCTGCCCACGGTCGGTGCCGGCGAACCGCTGTCGGTACTGGTCGCGATCCTGGGCGCCGCCGCCGCCGCGCTCGTTCTCGAAGACGGCAACCCCGTCGGCATCCTCACCCGGTCCGACCTGCTCAGTTTCCTGGCGACCGGATGAACCGCCCAGACCACCCGGACGCCTGGACCGGCGCGGGGTTCGAGACGGTCGCGATCCACGCGGGACAGGATCCCGACGCGACCACCGGCGCGGTGGTCGTCCCCATCCACCCGTCCTCGACATTCGCGCAGGATGCGGTCGGTATCCCGCGCGGTGACTACGAGTACGCCCGGTCGGCGAACCCGACCCGCACGGCGCTGGAGACCTGCCTGGCCGCGTTGGAGGGGGGCTCGGTGGGCCTCGCGTTCGCCTCGGGGATGGCTGCGGCGGACGCACTGCTCCGTACCGTCTGCCGGCCCGGTGACCACGCGGTGATCCCGTCGGACGCCTACGGCGGCACCTACCGGTTGTTCGCACAGGTGTTCGCGCAGTGGGGCGTCGAGTACACCCCCGTGCCGCTTGACGACCCAGGCGCTGTGGCCGCGGCGCTGCGCCCCGGTCGGACGCGGCTGCTGTGGTGCGAGACACCCACGAACCCGCTGCTCGGCGTATCCGACATCGCGGTGCTCGCCGAACTGATCCACGCGGCCGGTGGCCTGCTCGCGGTCGACAACACCTTCGCCACCCCGTACCTGCAGCGGCCGCTGGCGCTCGGCGCCGACGCGTCGGTCCACTCAACCACGAAGTACCTGGGCGGCCACAGCGACGTGGTCGGGGGCGCCGTGGTCGTCGCCGATCCGGCGTTGGGTGAGCGACTGCGGTTCACCCAGAACGCCACCGGGGCGATCGCCGGGCCGTTCGACGCCTGGCTGGTGCTACGCGGGGCGAAGACCCTCGCGGTCCGGATGGACCGGCACTGTGCGAACGCCCGTCGCATCGCCGCGCTGCTGGCTGCGCATCCCGCCGTGACCACCGTGTACTACCCGGGCCTGCCCGATGATCGTGGGCACCCGGTGGCGGCCCGGCAGATGCGCGACTTCGGCGGGATGGTCTCGTTCACCCTGCGCGGCGGCGAGGAGGCGGCGGTCGAGGTGTGTCGGCGTACCCGGGTGTTCACCCTTGCCGAGTCCCTCGGCGGCGTCGAGTCGCTGATCGAACATCCGGGGCGGATGACGCATGTCTCGGTTGCCGGGTCGCCCCTGGAGGTACCCGCCGATCTGGTCCGCCTCTCGGTCGGCATCGAATCCGTCGAGGACCTCGTCGACGACCTGACAAAAGCCCTCGCCACGCTCGCCTGAGAACCGCTGGTACGAACCGGACGTTTTCGACTATCATCGACTCAGTCGTCCGGGCGAGCACCGACGTTCGGGCAGGCACCGGCGTCCGAGTAAGCACCGACCGGCGACCAACGCATTCGCAACAATAGCGTTGGTTCCGCATGCCGGCCGTCGGTTCCGCATGCCGGCACAGCCATGTATCGGTATGTCGACGTCGACAGCGGGGGCAGATCATGGGACAGAGAACCTCGGTCAGAATCATCACGATCTCCGCGGCAGCGCTCGCCGCGATCTTTCTCCTCGTGCTGGGTTTCAGCGCTCTGGGCTCATTCGACAAGACCGACGGTGGAGAGATCGCGGTGGTCCGCAACGGCGGTCCGTTCGACAACCACAAGATCAGACAGATCATCGACCCCGCCTCGGCACGGACCTGGGTCGGGCTCTACTCCGACAGTCACAAATATCCTGCCCAGCAACGTTTCTACACCATCACCGCGAAGCCGGACCAGGGCGACCGCGCCGGTGAGGACGTCGTGCGGGTGCCGTCCAAGGACGGCGTCGAGATGGGCATCGAGGGAACTCTCTACTTCTCCCTCAATCTCGATCACCAGATAATTCGTACCTTCGACGACAAGTTCGGCACCCGCAAGTTCCGATCATTCGTCGACCACAATGACTACAGCCCTTACGATGGAATTCAGGGCTGGTCGGCGTTCCTCGACACCATAATCCGACCGGTGATCGACAACGACCTGCGGGAACAGGTGAACACCTTCGGCTGCGCCGAACTCGTCTCCAGCTGCGCGCTGGTCCAGCTCGGAGCGAACCAGGGCGCCGGTAACGCCGCTCTTCCGACCGTCCCACAAGCGTCGAACAACGCCAACATCGCGAAAGTACAGACAGCGATCAATGAATCACTGGCTCGGGACCTCAGCGACACCCTCGGCGCGCCTTTCCTCGTCGGGCTGAAATTCAATCTGGTCCGCATCACGCTGCCGCAACAGATACAGGACGCGGTGAACAAGGCGCAGGCCGCCTTCGCCGGGGTGACCGAGGCGCAGGCGAGGGTCGCGCAGGCCCGCGCGGACGCCGAAGCCAACCGGGAACGCCAGGCCGGCTATGCGCAGTGCCCGGCATGCGCGACGATCGACCAGCTCAGGGCCATCCCGCCGACTGTCACGACCTTCGCGCCGGGATCCGGCTTCGCGATCACCTCTCCACAACGGTAGACGATCGCGATCCAACCAACCACGTGCACCGGATGGGCACCGGCCCTCCCTACCGCAGGACCCCGGCCCTGGCCGCGTGGATGACCACCCGCAGCTGGTCGGCGTCAGCGGGGACCTCGGCGGTGGCGTCCCACGACCAGCGCAGTGCCGCGACGTCCTCGCCGCGGACGTAGATCCGCCGACCCTCGTCCCCGACGTACCAGGTGATGGCGGCGGCCTGGGTCGGGTGCGGGGTGAGCAGCGTGACCGCTTCGTTCCAGGGCACCTCGGCACAGCGCCGCCGCAGCTGGTCAACGGCGTTGTCATGGTCGAACATGCATTCGCCAACCCAGGCTCCGGGGGCCAGCCGCATGGTGCCGGGGCCGCGGTCGACCCCTACCCGCTCGGTACCGAGACGGTGCAGAGCGAGTTCGAAACGGAATGCTTCGCGTACCCATTCCTCCCGGTCGCCACGCATCCAGGTGTCGCGCAGGTAGGCGGCGAAGGCGAGCACGGACAGCTCCGGCGCGGGGAAGAAGCTTCCCGGCAGCGACCCACGGCGGCGCCACTGCTCGCTGGCCAGGAAAGCCGCCATCCCGGGCGTGCCCTCGGTCGCGTAGAAGGCGACGAAGGTCACCGGGAAGGCGTCAAGCAGGTCGGGGGCGATCCGTCCGCGCCGGCGGCACGCGTCCCGGTGGAACCCGCCGGCGCGGACACACTCGCTGAGCAGTTCCGATTCGTCCGGGGGTAACGCCGCGAGGATTGCCCGGTGTCGTTGCGCCGGAGCGTACAGCGCATCCCAGGTGGCCTCCATCAACC
>NZ_CAUVXI010000101.1:12168-19156 GCF_963555845.1 Protofrankia sp. Cas8
ACCGGCATCACGTCAGCCGGCTCCCGCAGGTGGCATCGTCGGAGCACCGCTCCTGCGGGGGATCCTCCCCGGGCAGCCACCGGGGTAAGGCCGACGCCAGTCGGCAGATCGTGTGGACGAGGTCTGCCCGGGGCATCAACTCGCACTCGGCCATGAGCGCGCGCAGATTCCTCGCCCGTGGCACCAGCCGTGCGGCCAGCTCCCACACCCCCGGCGAAATCGTGACGGTGTGGAAGTCCTCGAAGACCCGCTCCCCGCCGGGCAGTACCCGTTCGACCAGACCGGCAAGGTGGACCTCCACCACGTGATCCCAGCAGAAGCTGTCATCCCCCGGTTGTTCGAGCGGCCGGCCCTGTTGGCGGCGCAGCCCATAGAGGTGACCGATGTCGATCGTGGCCAGGCAGCCGGTCCGCTCGACGATCTCTGCCATCAGCGGCAGGACGTCGGTGTTGCCCACGATGAACGGGTAGGGAGCGTTCCCGATCACGATCGGCCGGTCGATCACATCCTGAGCCCGGCAGATCCGCGGCACACACCAGTCGACGGCCTCGGGTACCAGCGGCATCGGCACCAGATTGTTGATCAGCGCTTCGCCGCCGCGCACCCACATCGCCAGGTCCGTGGTCACCCATGCAGCGTCCAGTTCCCGAGCGCGGTCGCGCAGAGCCCGCAGGACGGAGATGTCCAGCGGGTCCGTGCCGGCGAGATCGAGGTCCATCGGATGGAGGGTCAGCGCCAGCCCCCGGCCGCCGAGCACCTCCTGCGCATGCTGGGCGAGGTCGGCCTGGTCGGAGAGGATTCCCAGGCTGTAGTAGCGAACCGGGGCAGCCGACCCGTCGGCGACCGAAGCCGCGAGCCGCGCCGCCGCGTCATCGGCCGCCGCCGCGGCAAGATCTAATTCGGTACTCGCCTCGCAGCTGAATTCCACGCCCCGCAGCGGAGCTCCATCCCGCAGCGCCCGGCCCACCACATCGGTGGCGGCGTTACCGGCGGCGGCGTTACCGGCGGCTGCGTTACCGGCGGAAGTACTGCGCACGATCGCCATCAAGGCCTCCAGCCGGGAACCGTTTCCACCCGCCCACAGTTACAGTCCAGACGAACTCGGATGGATCGAGATTAGAGCCCCATACGTGGTCGTGACAAGACCCACAATGGTGTCTCGATGGAATTCCCGCTTATTCGTCCGACTGTTTGTACTCCTATTTGTCCAGTATCGATGCAGGCGCCTCGGCCAGGCCGATCCGGGAATGCAGTGCCCGCAGCGGCCGGGGCGCCCACCAGTTGGCCCTGCCGGCCAACCGCATGAACGCCGGGACCAGCACCCCCCGGATCAGGGTGGCGTCCAGGACGATCGCCAGCGCGGTGCCGAGGCCGAGCATCTGCAGGAAGGTGACCGACGATGTCACAAACGCCGCAAAGGTCACCGCGAGCAGGGCCGCGGCAGTGGTCACAATCCGTCCGGTGCGGGCAAGGCCGGCCGCGACGGCCTCGGCGTTGTCGACGCCGCGGTCGTGCTCCTCCTTGATTCGTGACAGCAGGAACACCTCGTAGTCCATGGACAGACCGAAGGCGATGCAGAACAGCAGCACCGGCATGGACGTGTCCAGCGGCCCCGGAAGAAAACCGAGCATGCCAGAAAGATGCCCGTCCTGGAAAATCCAGACGGCGGCTCCGAGCACGGCGGTCAGCGACAGCGCACTGAGTATCAACGCCTTGATCGGCATTACGACACTACCGGTGAACAGGAAGAGGAGCACGAACGTGGCAAGCGAGATCAACCCGATGGCCAGCGGCAACCGGGCGGCGATGGTGTGCTTTCCATCGACCAGGGCGGCCGACGGCCCGCCGACGAGTACGGATGTTCCCGCCGGCGCGGGCCGTGCACGCACTGCCTTGACAAGGTCCTGGCCCGCACTGGATGCGGGGTCGACCGAGGGAACCACCTCAAGGTAGGTGACGGTTCCGGCGGTGAACCGGGCGTCAGCCGGGCCGGCGGGCGCGCTCTGGCGGCCGCCGGCAAAGGTGCCTGCGGCGCTGTTCACGCCGGCCACGTTCGCCACGGTCGAAAGCTCACCCGCGTACCTGGCCAGCCCGGACGCGAGCGCCTGGCCGTCCACGGGCGCCGTGCTCTGCACGACGACGGTCGTGGCCGCGGGGACGTTCGAGGAGAAGTCGGCCCGGACGATGTCGCCGACCTGACGGCTGGCAGCGGTGTTGCGCAGCACCCGGTCATCCGGGGCGCTGAAGGAGACGTGCAGGAAGGGGATCCCGAGCGCCAGCAGCAGGGCGATAGCGGGCACGCCGGTGAGTACCGGCCGACGCATGACCGCGGACGCGATGGCCCGCCAGGCACCCGATTCGGCCGCCTGCGCTGAGCCCGACCGCGCCCGGCCGACCGTGAGCGCGTTGACCCGCGGGCCGAGCAGCATCAGCACCGCGGGTACGACCAGCAGCGCGCTGAGAACCGAGAAGACCGTGACGGCGATGCCGGCGTAGGCCATCGACTTCAGGAAGAAGGGCGGGAACACCAACATCACCGCGAGCACCACCGCGACGGTGGCGCCGCTGAACAGGATGGTGCGGCCGGCCGTGCGCATGGTGGTCGCGACCGCGTCGGCGCGATCCGACCCGGCTGCGAGCTCCTCACGAAACCTGCTCACCATCAGCAGGGAGTAGTCGATACCCAGACCCAGCCCGAGCGCGGTGGTGAGGTTGACCGCAAAGATCGAGACGTCGGTGAGGCTGGCGAGAACGGAAAGGATGGCAAGCCCGCCGAAGATGCCGGCCACGCCGACGACCAGCGGCAGCAGGGCTGCGACAGCACTGCCGAAGGCGAGCACCAGCAGCACCATCGTGATCGGAATGGCTATCGCTTCGGCCACGGCGAGGTCCTTGGTGACCTGACTGTTGACGTCCTTGTTAATGGTCGCCCCGCCGCCTGGCGTCACGGTGAGGGGAGCAGCGCCGTCCACGACCTTCTCGTAGCCGGTCACCAGTTCCTTGGCTCGGTCCTTATCGGGTACCCGGGCCACGACAAGGGCGTGGCGACCGTCGGTGGAACGCAACCGAGCACCGCCTCCGTCCCAGTACGAGATCACCCGCTTCACCCCCGGTTCGGCAGCGAGCCGACGGACGACCTCCCTGCCACCGGCCACGGCATCGGGGTCGTCGACCGTTCCCGACCGGGCCGTGACGAGGAGCACCAGGTTGGGTTGACCGCCGAAATGTGCGTCAACTGCATGCTCCGCCCGGATGGACTCCGACTGCGGATCGGCGAAGCCCCCGGTCAACAACTTCCCGAACGCTCCCACACCGAGCACTGCCGTAGCGGCCACGACCAGCAGGGCCACCAGCACAAGCTGTTTGGGCCGGCGCGTGACCACGTGCGCGAGTCTTGCGAACACCAGGACCCCCAGAGAGTTGTCATCGCTCCAGCGAACAGTGTTCGCACACACCGGCCACAGTCAAGACATATCGCCCAGAAAGTTGACAGTGTTCACTGGGCGGCACAGCATGGCCCACGTGACCAGGAGGCCGCTGAATAACGGCGTTCGATCCGCGAGCGGGCCATCCGCGCCCGACTGGCAAGGCGCAGGAGGCCCGGATAGCGGTGTTCTATCCGGGCAGACGACAACGACGCCAGGCGGGACGCGGGGGGACGCGAGCCGGACAGACGTTGTTCAGCAGCCTCCTAAGCCGGCCTCGAGACGCGAACGCCTCCGACTCGCGACCATTGACGAGATCAAGCAGACCGCTCGCGACCAGCTCAACGCCCATGGCGCGGCTGGCGTGTCACTGCGGGCGGTAGCCCGGACGATGGGCCTGACCCCGTCCGCGCTCTATCGGTACTTCGACAGTCGCGACGAGCTCATCGCCGCACTGATAGCCGACGGGTTCCGCTCGCTGGCGGACGCGCTCGAGGATGCCTTCGCGCTCGCGCCATCCGATGACCACGCCAAGCGATGGCTCAACGTGACACGTTCCTACCGTCAGTGGTCACACGAACACGTCACCGAGTACATGCTGATTTTCGGGACGCTCGTGCCCGACTACACACCACCCGACACCAAGCTCTGCTCGGATATGGACCGGGCGGTGCAGGTGCTGTTCCGCTGTATGGCCGAGTCGATCGGGGCCGGGCTGCTCGACCCGTCCCACTTCGCCGCCGAGCTCACCCCGACGCTGCATGCCAAGGTCGGAGCCTGGCGCGAGGAGATGGGCAACCCGATCCCACCGGAAGGGCTGGCAGGGTGCCTGATCGTGTGGACACAGTTGCACGGCTTCCTGTCCCTGGAACTCCTGGGCCATCTCCCGCCGGTGATGGGGGACGCGAGCGCACTGTTCGACCAGCAGATGCTCGACGTCCTGCTCCGCTGCGGCTACCGGGGCCCCGTGGACTTCATGACCGACCACGACTGACGTACTGCCGCCGGCTGCGCCGTCGACTGTACCGTCGACGTCACATCGGTTTTCGTGCTCGACGTTCAAGCGCAGCCAACGCCTCGTGCCGTGCAACGGAGATCTCAGGAATGCGCGCCTGGTAAGCAGGCGACATCGTCAGCGGACGATAGAAGCCAAGGCGGGGAACAAACGCCGCGTCGTCGTAGCCAGCCGGCCGGCGCAGCGCATAGGTGCGCCCGGGGTAGAGCAGGTCATAGTTGTCTGCGATCTCCCAGATCGCTACGCCGGGGTTGAGCCGACGCCGAACAAAGTACGCCTCAAGCACGTCGACAGTGAAGCCTATCTCATGAAACTGCTTGACCAGGTCATGGTAATGCTGGCCGACCTGGTACTTGGCCGGTATCGGGACCTGAGCACAGTCGGTCGTGCCGAGCAGGTCGAGTGCGAGCACCTTCAGGGAGGTCTCAACGCCATATCCGCGGGAAAAAGCCAGTGACGCGAAGACATCCGCATCGATCACGAACTCGCCGATCAGGGGCTGTTGTATGTCGGTGACCGCGGGAACGTAACGGGAAAGTTGCTTGGAGAGCAGGGAACGCAGCATCTCGGTGGTCCGACCCCCGGCCTGGCCGTCACCGGTAACCCGTTCGGCGCTGCCGTTCACGAAAAGAGGCGCCCGGCCGGCGGTCGCGGCGGCCGCAAGCACCCCAATCGTATGTGGATCGTAACATTCCAGATCGGCGTCATGGAAGATCAACCGATTACCGAACGCCAGAAAGGCAAGGCTGCGCATCGCGCCGGCCTTACCGCCGCGTTCAGAAGATTCGCACGCCGCATGACGTTCGATGACTGAACTTCCCCGTACAACCCAACTCGCCCCTGCTTCCTTCGCAATTCGTATCAATTCGTGATCGTCACCATTGGATGAAGGATCGACAACAACGCCGATTTCGTCCAGGATCTTGCTTTCCAACATCCAGCGCCGGCGGTTTAAGGCGATTATTCCTCCCAACGTCCGGGCCGCTTCCGGGCCACGGGCAGGAATAAGGAGACTCAAGGTTATTCCGTTGGCAAGCTTGTCCACCTCGATGGCGCCGAGGTCGAGGGTTTCGGGTTCGAGCGTACGCACGGACGCCCCTCTCTCGTGACCATTCTTTCGAGAACTCCCTCTTGCGACCACCGCACCGTGGCGGTAGGGCTCGTTCCCCCTTACGACACAGTCGATTCACCCGGTGCGCATAAATGATCGCCACAAACGACGATGCAACATTCGCCCTCGCGGCCGCGGCCGGACCCTTACCCCCCGACTGTTGATTCCGACACCGCAGAACATCCCGAGGCGCGCATTCCATCAGCAGATCTTGTGCGGGCCTCGACTACCAACCGTGATAATAAGGCAGATTAGTATCCGGGCAGGTGACCACCAAGGCTCATTGTGAAAAATTATCATTAACACGATCAATAGCAATAATCTGTTATTTTATAGATACATACCGTGAAACTCCCACCGATGAACGAGCCAATGGCTACTTTCCGTCACCGTCTGGAAACGCATCTCGCTGGCGGCGGTATCCGTCAGCGGGTTCACCCGCACGAAAAGCCGTTTTCCGGACACAAACCCCCACGAGGCGTCATCCTGATGATGTGTCGATACATCGGTGGCGGTCGCGTGGAGGATCGCAGTCGCGGGCGCCGGTCTGGTACCCCAGTCGGTCCGCGATCGTGCTCCTCGCGGTCGTCGCACTCCCAGCGGCGGCGGCGCTCGCCCTGACCGGCTGCGGTCCCAGCGGCGGCGTCAGCTCAGGACGCGCCGGCGGCAGCACACCGAAGCCGGGTTCCGTCACGAGCGCGGACGCAACGGGCACCCTGCCGAATCTGGTCGGCAAGGGTCTCCAGTTCGCCCAGGACACCGCGCAGGCAGCCGGCTTCACAACGTTGACATCTCATGACGCACTCGGCCGGGGCCGGCACCAGATTCTCGACCGCGACTGGCAGGTCTGCGACCAGTCCCCCGCCGCCGGGACGCATCCGGTCAGCACCAAGGTGGACTTCGGTGTGGTCAAACTCGAGGAGTCCTGCCCAGCGCCGGGAGCCGTGGACACCGCTGTCCCGAATATCGGCACGACCATGCCGAACCTCGCCGGCCGGTCGCTGAACGCCGTCCGGCCGGCGTTCGGAACCAACGCGAGTGTCACGGTGCATGACGCCACCGGCGCGAACCGGGTGGTGGTGGTCGCAAGCAACTGGAAGATCTGCTCGACGTCCCCAGCCGCCGGTAAGCCCTACTCCCTCGGGACCCCGGTCACCTTCAATGTCGTCAAGTTCGAGGAAAGCTGCCCGTGACATGTCCCTGCGGCCGCAGGCGACGCACCCGGGTCCAATAAGATCAAATATGCCCGCCGGCACCGGTCATCAGATGAGACGGCAGGTGAAAGGTGGCATCCTGGCCGTATGGATGCCGTCGCAGAGTCTTCCCGGGATCCCCTGCGGCTCAACGGCGCCGCACTGCCGATCGTCGGTCGGGCGCGGGTGTACGTCTGCGGGATCACTCCCTACGACGTCACGCACCTCGGTCACGCGTCCACCT
>NZ_CAUVXI010000102.1:0-18245 GCF_963555845.1 Protofrankia sp. Cas8
GCGCAGGACGGAGTTCATGAAGGTGCGCATATTCACCTCACGGCAAATCAGGAGATCGATGCAGATTTGGATCTCATTCTTGAACTTATGCCCGAAGGGTCACATGATGTTGCCTGAATCGATAGGTGGGTGAGCGTTCTCTGGCGGGTGTCTATGGCGGCGGGAGTGGCCGGGATACCGGCGTGAGTTTGCTGTTGCCCCTGGTCAGGTGGTGATTTCGTCACCGGCGCCGCAGCGGCCTGCTTACCCTGGGATCAGGGTGCGCATGACCGGGTCGCCGCGATTGATCTTCATCCGGGTGGGGTGCTGCGTACTCCGGATGGTGGGCTCGTCCCGGTCGTGGGTACTCGAACTTTCCACCGGGTGCAGCGGGTCTTCAACCTGACGGTGGAGGGTCTCCACACTATTATGTGGAGGCTGGTACCACCCCGGTCCTCGTCCACAACAGCGGCAGTGGGCTCGATTGGAGCAATGCCCAGCTGCGGAAGGGAAGATTCCCTCTAGGTGGAGCGCTGGATTCCGGTGGTTCAGCTAGCGGAATTCTGTACCGCAGTGAAAATGGTGTGATCACTAACTATGCAGTGTATGATGAAGACGGAATAATTTTGAGGCGAGTTGATCTGACGGGTGTCGCACATGGAGGCGTGGAGACCCCGCATGTCCAGGAGTTCACGCGCAACGTGACTCCCGATGGTCGGGTATTTCCGGAACAGAGTAAGATCGCTATTCCTGCAGGGCTGAAGGATTTGCCAGGCCGTACATGCTGACAGGTTCACGCTGCCGGAATCGGGACTATTGATCATAATAAAATGTGATGGGTAGAGGTGGTGACGAACGTGGATCTGATGAAAATTCCGCAGGTGAGAGATTGGACATCCGGTGGAAGCGAGTTTGATCCAAGGGCATTCGTCCTATCGAATGTGACGGTCGCAGAGGCGGTCGCCGTCTCCATGATTCTATGGCCGGAATTTATAGAGTATCGTGGCTGCTTATTCTTGAAATTCTTGTTTGATGAACAGGGCGTTGACACCTGGTTCGAGCAGCTCCAAGGGGACCGAAGATCGATCGAAGCTGTAGTCAATCACCTTCATCTGTGGGACGTCCTGGCCCCAGGATGCGATGTCGAATACGATGTTCTCGGTGATTTCGCAAACCGTATTGCAGAAATGTGGCGAGCTGTGGTGCGCGTTTGTTTTCCAAGTCGAAGTTTTATCGTTGAGACGCGCAATGACACAAAGGAATATGGTTCAACTTTGGTCTTCTATTCGGTGGAGTGAGAGCGGCGGAACGGAGCGGCTCGAATCATGGTGGCAGGCAGAGCCGACACCGTGTACGGCTGCTCGTCGCTCAGGATGAGGAGCTGTCCCAGGTAACCGAGATGCCGCCTGTGGCCGACTCTGCTGAGGTGGGGGTGCGGCGGCGGCCCACCGGATCAGGCCGAGCGGCACGATGACTACGTCTGTGAGCGGATGCGCGAGCGCTTCGGCGACTCGATGTGATCGCCACTGTCCTGGGCAACGGCGTCGGCGGCGGGGGATCAGCCGGGCATGAGGCCGTGGGTGGCGGCCCACCGTCCCACGTCTTCACGTCGCAGCGCCGTCGCCAGTAGTTCGGGGAATGCGTCCGGGGTACAGGCGAACGCGGGCGCGCCGAGTTCGGCGCAGGTCGCGGCGAGCGCATGGTCGTAGGCGGGGGTGCCGTCGTCGGAGAGGGCGAGTAGGACGACGACGCATACCCCCGATTCGACCAACGCCCGCAGCCGGCCGACCAGCGACGACTGGTCCCCACCTTCGATCAGGTCGCTGATCAGTACGAACACGGTGTCGGTAGGTCGGCGCACCAGGGAGGCGCCGTAGCCGACAGCCCGGTCGATGTCGGTACCGCCGCCGAGTTGGATCCCGAACAGCAGGTCGACCGGGTCATCGAGGTCGTCGGTGAGGTCCACCACCGAGGTGTCGAAGACGATCAGCTGGGTCGACACCGCCGTCATCGTCGCCAGGGACGCGCCCAGCACCCCGGCGTAAACGACCGAGGACGCCATGGACCCGGACTGGTCGATGAGCAGGATGACGTCGTGCATCGCGGCGGTGCGCCGCGCCCGGGCGTAGCCGATGAGCCGGTCGATGATGACGGTGCGTTGTTCGGGCTGGTAGTTCCGCAGGTTCGCCAGGATCGTGCGATCCCAGTCGACGTCGGGAAGCCGGGGGGTCCTGGTGCGGGTGGACCGGTTCACCGCGCCGAGAACCGCGGACCGCAGCGACTGTTCCAGACGCCGTTCGATGTCGTCAACGACGCGCCGCACGACCATGCGGGCGGTCTCTTTCGTGCGTTCGGGTAGCGCGGAGCGCAGCGACAACAGCGTGCCCACGAGGTGCACGTCGGGTTCCGCGGCCTCAAGCAGTTCCGGTTCGAGCAGGAGCCGGGCCAACCCCAGCCGGCTGACCGCGTCGCGTTGCAGTACCTGCACGACCGGCGTCGGGAAGTAGTCGCGGATGTCGCCGAGCCAGCGGACCACCGACGGCGCGGACGCGCCCAGCCCGGCTGACCGTTTCCGGCGGCCGTCCTCGCCCGCATTGTCCGCGTCATAGAGGGCGCCGAGCGCAGCGTCGATGTCCGCGTCAGCCTTCGACAGGGTGCCTGCCCCGACGAATGCCATGGCAGCCGGCGCGCCCAGCACCATCCGCCAGCGCCGCAGCCGCTCGGACTCCTCCATCCCGGCCGTGCCGTCGGTGCCGGTGCCGGTGCCGGTGCCGGTGCCGGTATCGGTGCCAGTGTCGGTGCCGGTCTCCGCCGGAACAGCGCTGCGCGGGACAGAAGTGCCGCGTGGGACGGGAGTGCTGTCGACCGAAGGAACGTCAGCCATGTTCGGGACTCCCTCCTACGCCGGGAAGACCCAGTAACGCGGTGATGGTGGGCAGGACACGCGTGACCCGGTCGAAATCCCAGGCGGCCGGATCGCCCGCCGGCCCGGTGAGACCGGCCGCGTTCTGCCCGGGGACCATGCCCGGACCGACGAGCCCGGTGCCGTCCGCGCCGGGGCGGGGCGACACCGCCCGTACCCGTTCGGCGATCATGCGCCGTTCCGGGATGCTGAAGGCGGCGAACACCCGCCGCAGCGGCGCGAAGACGACGGTGAAGGCAGTGCCGTCAAGCGAGCTCAGCCATGCGTCGATGAGACCGAGCAGCCCCGGGTTGCGGGCCAGTACCGATCCGGAGGCGCCGAGGAAGCCCGCCAGCCACTGGGCGGCGTCGGCCGGAGCGCCGCCGGCCGCGGACAACGCCCGAGCGAGGCGGACCGCGACGTCCGCCGGGTCGATCTCGCCCGCGTCCGACAGGATCCCCGCGCATCTGCCGGTGACCAGACTGTTCCCGCCATAGGCGTCGGCGACGGCGCGAACCGCGGTGTGCCAGTGGCTGACGTGCTCGGGGTCGGCGATCAGCCGGAACGCGGTGTCGGCGGTGTCCACGGCGGCGGCCATGGTTCTCGCCGCGTCGTCGTCGAGGCTCTGACAGGCCGGGGGCAGCCCTGCGCAGATCCGTACCATCAGGCTTTCGGCCAGCGTGGTGACCAGGGTGGTGTCGGTGGCGCGCACGTCGCCGTAGCGGTGGACGCGGGCCAGCGGTGCCAGCGCCGCCATCAGATGGGCGATGTCGCCGGTGCCGGCGGCGCGGCGTTCGAGCCCCGCGGTGACCGCCGCCAGGGCGTCGGGCAGGCCGGCGAGCACGACCTGTTCGAGCATGCCGGTGATAGTCGGCAGGTCGGCGGCGCCGCGGGCCTGTTCGGTGACGACCGAGGCGGCCGCGTCGGCGACGGTCGCGCCGTGACGGGCGGCGGCGATCACCGCGACGGCGTACGCCGGATCCCAGCGCAGCGTCCACGCCTCGGCGAAGGTGCCGGTGCTGGCCGTGACCACCGGGGTCCCCCACAGCACGTCGAGCAGCCGCAACCGGTGCAGAAGCCGGCTGCGTTCGCGGTCGGTGTCCTTGCGCAGGTCCAGCCGGATGGCGCGATCGGCGGCGGTGGGCTGCAGCCGGAGCCGGCGCTGGGTCCGGGCAAGGTCGGCGGCCAGCGGTACGGCAGGCGCATCGGCGCCGACCGCGCCGAGTACATCGCCGACGACGAGCTGTTCGCGGACGACCTCGAGCGGCACCGGGTCACCGGCGCACAGCCCGGCGAGCACGGCGTCGGTGAGCTCGGTCAGTCCGGGCAGGGAGCGGTCACGCACAGCCGCGAGGGTTTCGGCGAGACGGACGGTTTCGACCACGGACGCGGGGGACGCCGGCAGGTCGGCTGCGCGCAGCAGAGATGCCACCCGGGCCACCCAGCGGGCCGTCACCTGGTCCGGCGCGGACCACAGGTGCTGGTACCAGCCGGGTGCGGTGATGCCCGCGCCGTAGCCGGACGCGGTGGCGAGCAGGGCGTGTGTCCACGGCACCCAGGTGGTCGCCGTGCGCACAGGCCGGGGGCCACGCAGCAGTTCCCGGTCGGCAGTCACTGAGGTCGCTCCAGCCGTCCCGGTCAGCGCCGGGACGTGCCACGCCCCGCAGATCACCGCGATGCGGGCGGCGGCGTCCGCGCCGTTGCCGGCCTTACGGATCTCCAGACGCATGTGCGCCTCACGCATCTGTTCCCGGCGCTGCCGGGCGATCTCGGCGGAGGGTTGGGCGGCTGGCCCGGCGCCGACGATGCTCCCACCGGCCGCCGCGGCAGGGTCGCCGTGGCCGGCACGCAGCTGAGTCATCGCCTCGGCGACTGCGGCGAACAGGGCCAGGGCCTCGCTCCTGCCGCCGGGTCCGCCAGGTCTGTCGGGTCCGCCAGGTCCGTCGGGGTCGACCCGGCGGTGCTCGACGAGGTCCTCCCAGAAGCGCTCCGGGTCGTCGTGCCCGGCGGCCAGCGCCAGCCAGCCGAGCGGGTCGTCGATGAGCGGCGCGGCGGGGACGGGCTCCGCGTCCCCGTCAGCGGTCGACGGGTCCGGATCGACCGGGTCCGAGCCGGCCGCGTCCGGATCGGCGCCCTCCGCCGGTCTTTTACTGTGGATCTCGGCCGGGTTGTCAGCCTGTCGGGGCTCGGTGAGCGTTGCGGCCCGCTGCTGGCGGAGCAGCATCAGGGTGTGCCCGAACGGCAGGTCGATGAACCGGACCGGGATGCCGGCGGCAGCGCCGTGCCGCAACGCCCGCCATTCCGGGGAGAACTCGGCGAACGGCCAGAACGCGGCATCGCGGGGTTCGTCGACGGCGTAGACGGTCAGCGCCACCGGCGGGGTCAGTGAACCGGTGTACGCCAGCGCGCCGTCCCCCTCGGCGGGACCTTCGACGAGGATGAGGTCGGGGTTGATCTCAGCGAGAGCCGCGGCGACAGCCCGCGCGGAGCCCGGCCCGTGATGGCGTATGCCCAGGACGGTGACGCTCATCCGGCGAACGTGTCCGCATCGAGGTCGCGGCAGGCCCGGTACAGGTCTGACCAGCCGCGGCGGCCGCGGACGACGCCCTCGAGATACTCCCGCCAGGCCACCGGGTCGGTCGACGGGTCCTTGACGACGGCTCCGATGAGCACGGCGGCGACATCCTCGGCGGACAGCCTGCCGTCGCCGAAGTGGGTGGCCAGCGTCATCCCGCCGGTGATCACGCTGATCGCCTCCGCGGTGGACAGCGTCGAGGTCGGCGTCTTCAGCGTCGTGCGGCCGTCGACGGTGACCCCCGCGCGCAGCTCCCGGAATATCCGCACGACGCGCCGGACCTCGACGTCGGCTGGTGGTTCGGCGGGCAGGTCCAGGGCGCGGCCGAGGTCGGCGACGCGGCGGGTGACGATCTCGACCTCGGCGTCCTCGGTCGCCGGCAGTGGGAGGACGACGGTGTTGAACCGGCGCCGCAGCGCCGACGACATCTCGTTGACTCCGCGGTCACGGTCGTTGGCGGTGGCGATCACGTTGAATCCGGCGACGGCCTGCACCTCGTCGGCGAGCTCCGCGACGGGAAGGGTCTTCTCCGAGAGCACGGTGATGAGCGCGTCCTGGACCTCGGCGCCCATCCGGGTGAGTTCCTCCACCCGGACGATGGCGCCGCGGGTCATCGCGCGCATCACCGGGGAGGGCACCAGCGCCTCCGGAGATGGTCCCTCGGCGATGAGCCGGGCGTAGTTCCAGCCATAGCGGACCGTGTCCTCGGACGTGCCCGCGGTGCCCTGGACGACCAGGGTGGAGTCGCCACATACCGCGGCGGCGAGATGTTCCGACAGCCATGACTTCGCCGTGCCCGGACTGCCTAGGAGCAGCAGCGCCCGGTCGGTGGCGAGGGTGGCGACGGCGACCTCGACGAGCCGCCGGGCACCGATGTACTTCGGGGTGATGACGGTGCCGTCGCCGAGGGTGCCGCCGAGCACGTATGTGACGACGGCCCAGGGGGACAGTTTCCAGGACGGCGGCCGGGGCCGGTTGTCGGTGGCGGCGAGCGCGGCCAGTTCGGCGGCGAAGGCCCGCTCGGCGTGCGGGCGCAGCAGCTGGGGGCTGGAACCAGCCGCATCATCCGCGACCGGCGCGCTGCCGTGGGTAGCGCCGCCGTGGGTGGCGGTGGCGGTTGTTGCTGTCGACGTGGTCATGACAGAACCTTTCTGCGGGGCGAACGGTGTACCAGGACGGGATGGCGAAGCGGTCGCCGGCCTCAGCTGGGATGTCCCGATCGGGACAGCAGGGTGTCGCGGCGGGTTCGTCGGTCGCTGATCGTGGCGACCAGCCGCTGGTGCTCGGCGAACATCTCGGTCCGTATGGTCGCCGGGTCCAGGTCGGGGAGGCCCACGTCCGGATGCAGGCGGTGGGCGACGCCGGTCAACAGCGCCCGTTCCCACGCCTGCGCCCGTGCACCCGCGCCGGGGTCGTCGATCGGCTCGGTGAACAGCGCGGCCAGCGTCGAGCCTGCGGCCCGGGTGAACTCGGCGGACCACCGGCCGCTGACAGCGGCGAGAATCGTCATGGAGCGCTCCCGGCCGGGGTTGCCAGCGCGGTCGGGGCGACCGGATCGGGACCAGACGCTCTTGGGCGCCACGTTGGGCGCCACGTTGGGCGCCACGTTGGGCGCCACGTTGAGCGCCCGGGTGCGGTCGGGTTCGGCTAGGCAGTCGATCAGTATCGCCTGGTGGTTCGGGCCGACCCGGGGGATCAGTGCGAGTGCCCACTCGGCGTCGCGGTGTCGAATGACCGGCTGGATCAGGCATTCAGGAATACTGATCGAGGCAGGGGCCGCGGTCGGATCCCAGACAACCTTGGCGCTCAGGAACCGCTCCGGGGGCAGGCCGGTGCGTTCGGTCCACAGCCGGGGGTCGACGCGGTTCAGCTCCGCGGCCAGCAGCCTCGCATACACGTCCGAGATGCTGTCGCGCGGTTGGCGTGCCTGTCCGTCCGTGATGCTGATGCCGTCGCGGGTCATCTCCTGCGTGCACAGCGTCGGTGGCCGGATGCGAAGCTTGCGACGGCTTACCACGATGGTTTCCGCGGTGCGGGCGGCGGCGCGTGCCTCGAATCGGGTGTCGGGCACCATGAGCAGCACACCGACGGCGGCCGCGCGCACGTCGGCGCGTCGGTCGTCGAGGGCTGCTTCCAGCAGCTCCTCGTCCCACGGCCCGAGACCGACCCGCAGCGCCTCGATGAACCCGAGGCGTTCGGCGCCACTTGCTGTCCGAAACGGTGCGAAGGGCTGGTCGGCTGGGGATGGCGCGCTGCCCGTCGCGTCGCGCAGCAGGCCGACGGCAACAGCCGGGTCGCGCTGGCGCAGGGCGTTGATGAGCGAACGCCGCGCTGGCGCGGTCGCGGTCGACCAGCCGGCGGGGTTGGTGATCGCGGCCCAACCGCCATCCGGATGTAGCGCGGCGAACCAGCGGCCCCGCGGGCCGAGGATCCGGCCCAGCCGCCCGCGGATCGCGACCGAGCGCCGGCCGAGGTTGATCAGCGGGCACAGCAGGCTGTCCGGAGGGCGCCAACCGCCCTCGGCGAGCAGATCCAGCCATTCTTCGAGGGCCGCCGTATCGGCGGCGGACAGCTCGGTTGTGAGCGTGAGCGCTGCGGCACGCGGGCAGGGCGGCGGCTCGTCGACAGGAGCCGCAGGCGGGGCTGCCACCTCGGCGGCGTCGGCGGGGATCTGCCCGGCACGGCGCGTCACCGCGGCGAGCGCGGCAAGCCGTAACAGGCGCCGCGCAGCCTCGCTTCCACCGAGCCCGTCGTTTCCGTTGAGCCCGTCAATGGCGGGCCGGTCCGCCGGGTCGGGCAAGCAGGGGATGGTCGGGGGTGGGCGGCGGTCCGCGCCGACGACCGCCGCGTCGACCAGATCCGCCCAACCTGGGGTCGGCACAGGGCATCCCGACGCGGGCGCAGGGATGGCGTCGCCGGCCGACGGGTCGCAGGCCGGTTCCCCGCCGGGGGCTGTGATGCCAGCGGACCGCTCCAGGTCTCGCGACGGCGTTGCGGTCAGCGGGGTCAGCGCGAACGAGTCCCATTCCGCGACTACGTCGAGCCCGCGCCCACCACCGACGGCGAGCAGCTGCCATCCCCATTCAGGGGTGGCATCGGCGGCGAGTGGCAGCGCCTCGCCTTTTCGGTCCCGCAGCAGCCAGCCGCCGCCCCGCATGGTCTCCAGGTCTGCATCAATCGGTGGTAGTACCGTGACGTCGCGCACGGTCACCACGACGACATCGACGAACGGGTCACCGGCCAGCGTCGACGCGACGTCGGCCAACGCCTCGCGCCAGGTGGACGCGTAGGAAGCGGTGCCCGTCGGGGCAAGGCCTTCGGCTTCGTGGGCGCCCGCGGTCGCGGCGATCACCATCCGCACCGGCAGCCGGCCCGGGTAGGGCGCGAGCTCGGCGTGGATCCTCGACCCCGCCGGCAAGGCCGGAAGCATCGACTGGCCGGCGACTGCGAAGTCGAGGACGACCGCGGACCGTGCCGAGTCGACCAGGCGTAACCATTGCCGGCGGCCCTGGACCTTCCCGGCCGTGAACGTGCGGGCCCCGAGTACGTCGACACCGCAGACGACCCGCTCACCGGCGAGCACCGCCGCGGTCGGGACGGTGAAGCCGACCCGGTCACGCAGGACCGCCACGATGTCGGCGGGCAGCTCGACGCGGCGGGTCCAGCCCTCGCACAGTAGGTGCAGCAGGCCGAGCCGGTCGGTGAGTCGGGACGGCCAGCCGGGCGGCCCGGCCGCGGTGGTGGCGATCTCCGCCATCGCGCGGATCACGTCGGCGAGGCCGGGGGCCTGCGCGTCGACCATCCGCGCGGCGGTCGCCTCCCACCAGGCCGCCGGCTTGAGCTGGGCGGCGCCGAGACCGCCGGCGGCGAGGTCGGCCAGCCAGCGACGCAGCTCGGCGACGCCGGCGTCGACTCTGGCCTCGCGGGTTGCCTCCCGACGGGCGGCGGCCGCCGCCCGTCGGGAGCGGGGGTAGGGGAGGTAGCGGTGGCCTGGGTGGCACGAGATGCCGCAGCGGTGGTCCGCGCCGCTCGTCGGTTGAGCCATGCGGTGGCCCAGGCCGGCCGCTCACCGTCCGCGTCCGTGCCGGAACCGAAGGGCAGCCCGCTGGCGGCCGCGGCGAGGAGCAACAGACCGATGGCGTGCTTGCAGGGGAACTTCCGGCTCGGGCAGGAGCATGTCGTGGCGTGGTCGGCGCGGGCTACGACGACCCGGTAGGGGGTCTTGCCGCTGCCCGTGCATTCCCCCCACAACGCGTCGTCGTCGCCGCCCGTCATCGGCCAGAGCCCGGGAACGGCAAGCTTCTCCGCTGCTTTCGCCGAAGCTGCATCGGGCGCCACGGCGAGCGCGGTCTCGCGGCTCACGGCCGGCATGCGGGCGTTCGACATGGCGGCGATTCTGGCAGCCGCCTCCGACAGAATTCGTATCGAATGGGTGTTTCGTGGAGGGATCATGGCCTGACCGCTGGCAAGATCGGCGTGAGTTTGTCGTTAGGTACGCCTATTCGGCCGTAAAGCGTACACAGCGACAAACATATGCCGATCATCGCCGTGGCAGCCCCGGCGGATGGGCCGATCATGGCCGTGGCCGCCCCGGTGGATGGGCCGAGACGCGGCGGATGGGGCCGAGCCACGGCGGACGCGACGTGCGATGGTTGACGTCGGCGATCAATACGCAAGGATGCTCGTTTGTGCGGGTCGGATTCTTAGTTGAGCAGATGCTGGCGCCGGTGCCGGGCGGAACGGGGCGTTACTCCGCTGAGCTCGCCGCCGCGCTCGCCAGGACGGCGCGGCCGGGCGAGGCGGTCATCAGCTGGTGTGCCTGGCGGGGAGAACGCGAAGCGGACGGCGCGGCGGTGCCGGGCGTGGTCGGTCCCATTCGGCTGCCGCTGCCCCGACGCGGTCTTGCCACCGCATGGCTGCGCGGCTATGGGCCGGCGCCGAGCGCTGTGGGGATTGTGCACGCCCCCACGCTGCTCGTCCCGCCGCGGCGGCACGGGGTGCCGCTCGTGGTGACGATCCACGACGCCGTGCCGTGGACCCATCCGCACACCCTGAGCACCCACGGCGCCCGGTGGCACCGCCAGATGGGCGCGCGCGCGGCCCGCCAGGCCGATGCCGTGATCGTGCCGACCAGGGCCGTCGCCGCCGAACTTCGGGCACATCTGCCGATCCCGGCCGACCGGCTGCACGTCATCGGCGAGGGCGTGGCCGAGGCGGTCGTGACCATCCCGGCGGACGCAGATGCCCGCGCCGCCCGGCTCCGCCTTCCGGGCGGCGGGTATCTGCTCACCCTGGCCACCCTCGAGCCCCGCAAGGGCCTGGACACCGTCCTGGCCGCGCTGGCTGAGCTGGCCGCGTTGGCTGAGCTGGCTGAGCCCGTCGGGCCTGCCGCGTCCGCTGCGCCCGACCTGCCCCTGGTGCATGTCGGTTCGCCCGGTTGGGGTGGGCTGGACCTGCGGGTCGAAGCCGCGCGGGTGGGCCTGGACCCGGCCCGGATCCATTCGTTGGGGCGTCTTGAGGACGCGGACCTCGCGGTGGTGTTGTCACGGGCCACGGCACTGCTCGCGCCGAGCCGCTCAGAGGGCTTCGGGCTGCCGGTCATCGAGGCGATGGCCCATGGCGTCCCCGCGATCGTCTCCGACATCCCCGCGTTCGTGGAGGTCGGGGGGGACGCCGTCGTGACCGTGCCGGTGGCGGACCCGGGGGCGCTCGCCCGCGCGGTCACGGCCGTGGTCACCGACGAGGGCCTGCGGCGCCGGCTGGCCGCGGACGGACGGGCGAGAGCGGCCGCTTTTACCTGGAATGGGGCGGCAGAGACCGTCTGGTCCCTCTACCGTCAACTTACCGACTCCCGGGCCTTGACCACCAAGGATCGGGGGCGGGCGTAGTCTTGCCAGCGGGCCGAAGACGGCGCAATTATGGATCTTCCAGCGTCGCCGGTGGCCCTAAGGAATCTAGGTGGGTCGACGGGCGTGCGATCATGATTCTTCTTGCGCACCCGGAGGCCCCAAGCAGCCTAGCGGTGCGAAACATGCCGCCAGTCGGAAGGAGCGCCGTGTCTCCCCGGGTGCTCGTCGACGCCACCGCGGTCCCAGCCGATCGCGGCGGCGTCGGTCGCTATGTCGACGGTCTGGTGGCTGCCCTGGATGCGGCAGGCGCCGACCTGGCTCTCGTCTGCCAACGATCCGATTACGAACGGTACGGCCGGATGGCGCCCCACGCCAACGTGGTGCCGGGGCCGGCCGCGATCGCGCACCGGCCGGCCCGCCTCGCCTGGGAACAGACCGGCCTGCCGCTGGTCGCCCATCAGGTGGGGGCGCAGGTCATCCATTCGCCGCACTACACGATGCCGCTGCGCACATCCCAGCCCGTGTGCGTGACCATCCACGACGTCACGTTCTTCACCGAGGCGGAGATGCACACCGCCGTGAAGGGGACGTTCTTCCGTTCGGCGATGCGCACCGCCGTGCGTAAGTCGAAGAGGATCATCGTTCCGTCCAAGGCCACCCGCGACGAGCTGATCCGGGTCCTCGAGGGTGACTCGACCGCGACGGATGTCGCCTACCACGGGGTGGACACGTCGACCTTCCACCCGCCCACCGAGGAGGACAAGCGCCGGGTCCGCCTTCGGCTCGGTCTGGCTGACAGCCGGTACGTCGCCTTCCTCGGCATGCTCGAGCCGCGCAAGAACGTGCCGAACCTGATCCGTGGCTGGGCCGAGGCCGTCCACGGGCGCCCTGATGCGCCCGCACTGGTGCTTGCCGGCGGTTCGGGCTGGGACGACGACGTGGATGCCGCGGTCGCCTCGGTCCCGTCCCACCTGAAGGTCATCCGACCAGGCTACCTGCGGTTCTCCGACCTTCCCGGCTATCTGGGCGGCGCATTGCTGGTCGCTTACCCCTCCCACGGGGAGGGGTTCGGGCTGCCCGTGCTGGAGGCGATGGCCTGTGGCGCGCCCGTACTGACGACGCCGCGGCTCTCGCTGCCCGAAGTGGGCGGCGACGCCGTCGCCTACACCCAGCCGGACATCGACTCGATCGCCCACGAGATGCGTGCGCTGGTCGACGACGCCCAGCGGCGCGGCGCCCTGGCCCAGGCCGGGCTCACCCGCGCCCGGGAGTTCACCTGGGCGGCGAGCGCCGAGGCGCACCTGGCGAGCTACGCGCGGGCAGTCGCCGACAGCTGACCCGACAGTCCGCACCTGCCCCCTGCCGCCTGCCGTTTGGCCAGCAGGCCCGACCCCCCGGCGCGCGACCGTCGCCGCGCCGGTGGCATCCTGGCCAACACGGTTCAGGGGAGAGCTGGGCGCACGCGCGCCGGCATGGCATGGACTCTCATGCCATGGACCAATGGGATGGGCCAGTGAGGGCGGGTCGGTGAACGTGCAGGACGTGGGGGCTTCGGCGCGGCCGCTTGATTATCAGGTGGATCATCAGGGTGGGCGGTCGGATGTTGGTGTCGCCGAGCCGCAGATCCGTATCGTGGTCGTGGCCTACCATTCTGGTGAGGTGCTCGGTCCGTTCATGGACTCCCTGACCAAGGCCACGGTGCAGCCGTACGAGGTGGTTGTCGTGGACAACTCCCCGGAGCTGGACGCGGGTACCGCCGCGGTGGCCGAGCGCGAGGAGGTCCGGTTACTGCGTACCGGGCGCAACCTCGGGTACGGCAGCGCGATCAACCGGGGGGCGGCCGGCGCCGGCGCGCCGTGGCTGGTCGTGGCCAACGCCGACATCGCGTTCACGCCCGGATCACTCGACGAACTCCTGGAGGTGTCGAGCCGCTGGCCGGGGGCCGGGGCCTTCGGCCCGGCCATCACCAATCCGGGTGGCGTGCTCTACCCGTCCGCCCGCGAACTTCCCTCGCTTCGGCGTGGGATCGGCCATGCCCTGCTCGGCTGGTGCTGGCCGACGAACCCGTGGACGACGGCCTACCGCCGGGACCGGGCCACCCCGGTCGAGACGACCGCCGGCTGGCTGTCGGGGTCATGCCAGCTGCTGCGGCGTCGGGCCTTCGAGGCGGTCGACGGGTTCGACGAGGCGTACTTCATGTTCATGGAGGATGTGGATCTGGGCCGGCGGCTCGGGTTGCTCGGCTGGCAGCTGGTCTACGTACCCACCGCCGTCGTGGAGCACCTGGGCGGCCACTCCACCAAGCGCACCTCGCGGCGGATGGTGATCGCGCATCACCGCAGCATGCTCCGCTACCTGTCCCGGCAGTACCCCGGGCCCGGGTACCTGCCGCTGCGGCTTGCCCTCGGGATGGGTCTGGGATTTCGGCTGCTCCTCGCCCTCGCGCTCGCGGGCGACAGCGCGGGTGCCCGCGCGACGCGCTCCGCCGACGACCTCCCGTCCAGCGGTGGTCCGGACACCGGCAGAACCCGGGTCTGACCGGGCATAGGTTCCGAGCCGGCGGGGCGCATCGGTCAGCGTCTGGGGATCAGCTCGCTCAGCCGACCGGCCACGACGGAGATCATGGCGCTGGACAGGCGCGGTGCCGCGGTCACGTCGTCGACGACGGCGCGTACCCGGTCGGCCCGGGCTCCGGTGGTGATCCGGTCGATGGCCGCGTCCAGGTCGAACTCGGGTGTGGCCATGGCCGCCTCGGTCAGCTCCGACCGGGCGCGGGCGACGTCCGCCCGCAGGGTCGCGGCCGCGATGTGCTCCCAGTACGACTGACCCGGTAGCTGCGCACCGCGGCCGATGAGGTGTGCCAGGCCCAGGCGTCCCAGGCCCAGATTCGTTCCGATGGCGGTGTAGACGTGCAGTACGTCTCCCGGTTCGAGGTCGTTGCGCAGGGCCACGTCGACGATGTCGAGTGCCGGGCTCATCGCGTCGAGCCATGCGACGCGCTCGGCCAGCCGCGCTGGCAGGCCGCGCTCGTAGAGCTGCTCGGCCAGTGCCAGGATGCCGGCCAGTTCCTGGTCGGATCCGACGGTGGCGAGCACGGCGGGCAGGGCCGCCGCAACATCCCGCATGCCGTCGGCGTATCGGGTGATCTCCGCTTCGATGTCCAGCGGCGACCGGCGGGCCCGCAGCAGCCACAGCGCGGATTCCTCGTGGACGAAGTGACAGTGCAGCAGCGCCTCGGCGGTGGGGTCGGTGGAGCCCACAGCCGGGCGGGTGCGGCTGCCCTCCCCGAGGCAGTGGACGTCCATGGCGTCCCAGATGTCGGTGAGGCCGAGCAGGTCGCGGGTGATGACGAAGGCCCGGGTGCCCTGGACGGTGTCCGCGCCGGTCAGCTCACGCAGCCGGAAGAGGAAACCGGCGCCGACCCGGTCGATGATCGAGTTGGCGAGCTGGGAGGCGATGATCTCCCGTCGCAGCGGGTGGCGGTCGAAGTGTTCGCGCAGCGTCCCCCGCAGCGAGGCCGGCAGGTAGGCATCCAGGGTGGGCCCGCCGACCGGCTCGTCGGGCAGGCCTGAGGCCAGCAGCGACCGGGCAACCATCCGTTTGGCGTAGGCGTGCAGGACGGCGATCTCCGGCCGGGTGTAGGTCCGTCCCTTGGCAAGCCGGTTGCCGAGCTCTTCGGTGTCCGGCAGGGTCTCGACATCCGGGTCGATCTCGCCGGTCTCCACCAGATGGGTGATGAGCCGGGACAACCCGTCCGCCATGGACATGGCATGGCGTTCGGCCGCGCTCAGCGCCAGGGCCTGGCGGGCGGAGTCGACCAGAACCGCTCGGGTGACGTCGTCGGTGGCCGATGCCAACAGCCGTTCGCGGTCGACCCGGTCGATCGCTCCCTTGCTGATGGCCAGGTCAAGGCCGATCTTGAGATTGACCTCGCGATCGGAGCAGTTCACCCCGGCGGAGTTGTCCACGAAGTCGGTGTTGCAGCGACCGCCGTGCATGGCGAACTCGACCCGGGCGGCATCGGTGAGGCCGAGGTTCCCGCCCTCGGCCACGACCCGGGCGCGCAGCTCGACCGCGTCGACCCGCATCCCGTCCCGCGCCTTGTCCCCGACCGCGCCGTGTTCCTGCGTACTGGCCTTGACCCAGGTGCCGACACCGCCGTTCCACAGCAGGTCGACCGGTGCGCGCAGGATCGCCCGGACCACGGCGTCGGCGGGCAGCGCATCGTCGCCGACCCCGAGCAGTTCCCGTACCTGTTCGGTCAGTTCGATCTGCTTGGCCGACAGCGCGAACACACCACCGCCGGGCGACAGCGCGGAGCGGTCGTAGTCGTCCCAGCTGCTCCCGGGCAGCGCCGCGAGGCGTTCGCGCTCGGCGAACGAGCGGGCCGGGTCGGGGTCGGGGTCAAGAAAAATGTGACGATGATCGAATGCGGCGACCAGGCGGAGGTAGCGGGAGAGGAGCATGCCGTTGCCGAAGACGTCCCCGGACATGTCGCCGATGCCGACGACGGTGAGCGGTTCGCGGTCGGCGTCCACGCCCAGTTCGGTGAAATGACGGCGAACGGACTCCCACGCGCCCCGGGCGGTGATGCCCAGCGCCTTGTGGTCGTACCCGGTGCGGCCACCCGAGGCGAACGCGTCACCGAGCCAGTACCCGCTCGATCTCGCCACCTCGTTGGCGAGATCGGAGAAGCGCGCCGTGCCCTTGTCCGCGGCGACCACGAGGTAGCTGTCCGGCCCGTCATGGCAGATCATGCCCGGGCTGCGGACGGTTGCGCCGTCGACCCGGTCGTCCACGAGGGCCAACAGCGCCCGCATGAACTCCGCGTAGCAGGACCGGGCCAGCGTGGCGAGCTCGTCGGGGTCCGACGGCGGACGGCGCAGCACGAAGCCGCCCTTCGCGCCGTCCGGCACGATGATGGCGTTCTTGACCCGCTGGGCCTTCATCAGGCCGAGAATCTCGGTGCGCAGGTCCTCCTGGCGGTCGGACCACCGGATGCCGCCACGGGCCAGCGCAGCCCCGCGAAGATGCACCGCGTCGAACAGCCCAGAACTGACGAAGGTTTCCGCCTCGGGCACCGGCGGCGGCAACCAGAGCAGTCCGCCTGAGGCGATCTTGAGGGCGAGTGTCGCCGGGGTGTCCACCCCGGACACGGAGTGCGGGTAGAACGTCGTGCGCACAACGGCGAGGACGAGGTCCCGCAACCGGCGGAGGACCATGTCGTCGTTGATGCCGGTCACCCACCCCAGCGCGTCCTCCAGCCGCGCGTGCAGCCGCCCGGTCTCCGTGGGACTCACCCGTGCCGGGTCCATCCGGGCGTGGAACAGTGCGACGAGATCGTGCGCATAGGACGGGTGGGCGGTCAGGACGCGGTGGGCGTAGCGGGTTCCCAGCGACGTTCCAGCCAGGCGCAGGTAACGGAACAGCGCCCGCAACAGCCCCACCTCCCGGGCGGTGAGCCCGGCGGTCAGCACGAGTGAGTCGAGGCTGTCGCTGTCGATGTCCCCGCGTGCGAGGCCCGCCAGAATGCCGCGCAGCCCGTCCATCTGCCTGAGGGCGGCGTCGGCGAGCGCCGGTGTGGCGCGCACGTGGTACTCGTCCAGGCTGACGGTGCCCCCGAGCGGGCCCGGCTGGCTCGGCAGCCAGCGATGGGTCGTCGCGCGTAGGCCGAGGTTGGTGAGCACGGGTACGACATCGGCTATGGGTGGACCCTCGCCGTGCCAGGCGAGCCACACCGCCAGGGTGGCGGGACCACCGTCGTCGGTGCGGGCGGCGGCAAAACCCGGTTCCCCACCGTGGAGCAGCGCGGCCGTAGCTGCCTCGGCGCCCGTGCGGGCGTCGCCGGGAGAGACCCGGTAGCGGACAGGTTGCTGGCGCACCACGTCTTCAGCATCGCCAGTTGGGCTCGTGCGCGCACTCCGGCGTGCCGGGGCCGGTGAACGATGTCGGTGAACAGGGCCGGTGAACAGGGCCGGTGAACGAGGCGGATCCGGCAGCTGTGCCCAGCCTGGTCGGCAGGTGTCCGCGACGCGACGCCATGGAGGTATGCCGACATCGTGCACCAGCCGGTGCGGCCTCTGGGACACTCACGCGTCATGGACGCTGTGATGCTGGTCGGAGGACAGGGTAGTCGGCTGCGCCCGCTGACGATGTCAGCACCGAAACCGATGCTTGCGGTCGCCGGCGTTCCGGTGACCGCCCACATGCTTGCTCGGGCGCGTGACGCGGGCATCACCCGTGTTGTTCTCGCCACCTCATACCGGGCCGAAGTGTTCGAGGAGTACTTCGGCGACGGCTCCGCACACGGTCTGGAGCTGGAGTACGTCACCGAGACCGAGCCGCTGGGAACCGGCGGTGCGATCCGCAACGTCGCGTCACGGCTGCGCGGTGGTCCGGGCGACCCGGTGGTCATCTTCAATGGCGACATCCTGTCGGGTCTGGACATCGTCGCGTTGGTGCGCCGGCACCGGGACGCCGACGCGGCCGTCACCCTGCATCTGACCGAGGTCGGTGACCCCCGTGCCTTCGGCGTGGTCCCCACCGACGCCGACGGCCGCGTCACCCAGTTCCTGGAGAAGACCCCCGATCCGCCGACCAACCGGATCAATGCGGGCTGTTACGTCTTCCGGCGGTCAGTGATCGACGACATTCCGGCCGGCCGGCCGGTCTCGGTCGAGCGGGAGACCTTTCCGGGGTTGCTGGCGTCCGGCGTTCTCGTCGTCGGCTACGTCGACAGCACGTACTGGCTGGATCTGGGTACCCCGGAGGCGTTCATCCAGGGTTCCCGCGACCTGGTGATGGGACGGATCACCTCCTCCGCGCTGCCGGGACCCGTCGGTGACCAGCTGGTGCTGGCCGGCGCGTCCGTCGCCGCGGACGCGAAGATCAGCGGGGGGGCGGTGGTGGGTGCCGGCGCCGTGGTGGGTTGCGGCGCCAC
>NZ_CAUVXI010000103.1:0-4379 GCF_963555845.1 Protofrankia sp. Cas8
TTGACGCAATTGGTCATCGTCTGACCCCTCGGTCGGAAGGACCTGCGTGGCGAGCCGGATAGAAGATCTGAAACAGGCTCTGAAGCCCGAGGAGAAACGTGTGTCGTCGGTGCGGCCAGCCCCACCGGGTACGGCATTGTCGTTCCAGGATGTGGCGAAGACCTTTCCGGACGGGACCCAGGCGTTGCAGGACGTGTCCTTGACGGTCGGTGACGCCGAGATCGTGGCAGTGGTCGGGCCCTCGGGTTCAGGCAAGTCCACGCTGCTACGGATAGCGTCGGGCCTGACTGATGCGTCGTCCGGGACGGTGGCGGTCGGCTCGGCCGTCCCCGGCTATGTCTTCCAGGACCCCACGCTGCTGCCGTGGCGGACCGTCGAGGCGAATGTCGGCCTGCTTGCCGAGCTCGACGGTGTTGCGAAGGAGGAACGGCGGCGCTTGGTCGCCGACGCCATTGCGCTGACCGGATTGACAGGCTTCGAGCGGCACCGTCCGAAGGCGCTGTCCGGTGGAATGCGGATGCGTGTGTCGCTCGCGCGCGCGCTCACCGTGCGCCCGTCACTGTTCCTGTTCGACGAACCGTTCGGCGCACTCGACGAGATCACCCGGGAACGTCTCGGAGACGAGTTGCTGCGGCTGTACACGCGGGAGCGTTTCGCCGGCTTGTTTGTCACGCATTCGGTGATGGAGTCGGTTCTGCTTGCCACGAGGGTCGTGGTTCTCTCGGCCCGGCCGGGCCGCGTGCTCGCGCGGATCGAGGTGCCGTTCGACTATCCACGGGATGGAAAGCTGCGCTTCGACGCGGCCTTCACCCGGACCGCACTGAGCGTTTCCGAAGCGCTGCGGGAATCGTTGGCATGACCGCAGTAGACGAATCGGCGTCCCTGGCGGCGGCGTCGGTGAAAACCCCGCCACGCAGGCCCTCCCGGCTGGCCGGTGCGGTGCGCACGGTGCTGCCCCCGATTGTCGTCTTCTCGGTCGTGATCGGCGTCTGGTATCTGGTGACCTACGCTTTCTTTGCCCCCCGCCGACGATTTCTGTTACCGCCGCCGCATCAGGTGGTGGCGGAAGGTTTTCTGGACTGGGCCAGGTTCCACGAAATCCTCTCGGCGCTGGTCGTAAGCGCGACGGTCGCTCTTGTCGGTCTGGCGATAGCGTCGGCGCTCGGAATGGTGTTCGCGATCCTGATGAGTCAGGCGTCTTGGATCGAGCGTGCGTTCTACCCCTGGGCTGTGGTGCTGCAGACCATCCCGATTTTGGCGATCGGCCCGCTGATCGGCTTCTGGTTCGGCTACGGATTCTGGTCCAAGACCATGGTGTGCGTCCTGATCGCGCTCTTCCCGATCATTACGAATACGCTTTTCGGCCTCCGATCCGTGGATCCCGGTCATCACGACCTGTTTACGCTGCGACGAGCCAGCCGGTGGCGACGGCTGAGCCGGCTGGAATTCCCCGGCGCCCTTCCCGCGGTCTTCACCGGGCTCCGCATCTCCGCGGGCCTGTCGGTGATCGGCGCCATCGTGGGCGACTTCTTCTTCCGTCAGGGGGAACCGGGCATCGGTCGGCTCATAGACGACTACACCCGGAGCCTGGACTCCGGGCCGATGTTCGTGGCGGTCATCGTCTCGTCCGTTTTCGGCCTCGCCGTGTTCTGGTTGTTCGGCCTGGCCGCTCACATGATCGTCGGGCCGTGGCACGAGTCCGGACGGCGTTAGCGCCTGTCTGCAGAGCCTGTTTTGCATCTTCCGTTCGATCAGCGAGCCGAGGCGCACGGTCCCCCGTCGACTGACGTCGTTGACTGACGTCGTTGACTGACGTCGTTGACTGACGTCGTCGATTGACGTAGTCGATCGACGGGGGAGGGCGGGTTCCCGGCGCGTCAGGGCTTTCGCGCGACGGCGCCGAACTGAGGCACTTCCGCCGGAAGGCCATCCACGTCGGGCGGTTCGGGCCGCCAGTGCGAACAGGACACGATACCGGGTTCCAGCAATTCCAGGTGACGGAAGAAACGAGTGACCTCCTGGCGGCTGCGTGGGGTGATCGGGGGCGTGGCGTTCTCGTTCCAGAACTTCATGGATTCGGCGTTCTCTTCGCCGCCCAGTTCACCGGTGGGGTGCGCGAGCACCAGGTAGCTGCCGGCAGGTACGGCATCGATCAGCCGATCCACAATCGCGACTGCCTCGTCGGTGTCCAGGACAAAGTTCAGGACTCCCAGCATCATGATCGCGATTGGCTGGCTGAAGTCCAGTGTTTTCGCCGCGGCAAGCAAGATCTTATCGGGGTTGCGGGCGTCGGCGTTGATGTAGTCGGTGGTGCCCTCAACGGTGCCGATGAGCAGGGCACGAGCGTGCACCAGGACCAGGGGATCATTGTCGATGTAGACGATCCGTGAATCCGGAGCCACCCGCTGGGCAACTTCGTGGGTGTTGTCGGCGGTGGGTAGCCCGGTGCCGATGTCCAGGAACTGGCGTATCCCGACCTCGCCGGCCAGATACCGGACCGCGCGGCCGAGGAACGCCCGGTCTGCGCGGGCCACGCGGCCGATGCCCGGGAAGATTTCGAGAACCTGGTTGCCCACCTCGCGGTCGACGGGGTAATGGTCCTTGCCACCCAGCCAGTAGTTCCAGACTCTGGCATTGTGCGCAACGGTCGTGCTGATGACGGGCGCCTCGTCCTGGTCGGAGTCGTCACCCGGAGGTGAGCCCGCCGACACCGCGGCGGTTTTGAAGTCCCAGGACCGGGGTGCAGCGGCCGAGTCGGCGGGGGTTTCGAAATGCTGTTGCCGGTCGGAACTGCCGGCGGTCGGTGAGCCCTCTTTCACGACGATGTTTCTCCTTACAAATCTGAGTCTGATTGACTACAAATGTAGCCCTCAGCGCCCGACGGCAACCAGTCGCCCGCCACGATGCCCTGTTGGCCTGGCCAGCTTCGGCGCACGGCGATCAGTGCCCGGCGATCGCTGCCTCGCCAGCCTGCCACCGACCAGGTGTGGATCGCGGGACGTGCGCCTGATAACGCTACAATGAGGACCACTCTGATGCAGTCGGTCATCACCCCCGCTTTCGGTCGAAAGGACCTTACGTGGTAGACGAGGCGGGCACCGGCTGCCACGTCCTTAGCCACCATCGCATCCGCGAATCTGTTTCTGTTGACCTGCGACAACCCCGCGTTACTGTCGCTCGGTCCGATTGTCCGCTGGGGGGCAGGGCTCGGTTATCGGCCCGCTCCGGTATTGGCCAGGTATTGGTCCGATATTGGTCCGGCATTGGTCTGGTACTGGTGACGGCGCAGTGGACGGACCAGGCTTCGGTGCGCGTTCGTTCCCCCCATCACTCCCGTTCCCCAGTCGAGGAGAGCAATGCGACTATCAAGACTTGACCGTGGTACCGGTGCGGCGGCTGCGTGCGTCGCCGTGCTGGCATTGGCACTGGCCGGGTGCGGCTCAGGGAATGGATCAGGCGGACCCAGCCCGGCCGGCGCGTCGACCAGCACCGGCACGGGTACCGGCAGCGGCACCGCGACCACGTCCCGCTACACCACGCCGCTGAAGGGGCTCTGCCCGAGCACGGTCGTCGTCCAGACGAGCTGGTGGCCGGAGGCGGACCAAGGGTTCACCTACCAGCTTCTCGGCCCGAACCCGACGATCGACAAGAACAAGAATCGGGTGATCGGCCAGCTCGGCGGTACCGGGGTCAACCTCGAGATCAGGTCTGGTGGTCCGGCAGCCGGCTACCAGCAGCCCTCCGCGCTCCTGGCCCAGGACGACAACATCCTGCTCGGTTATGTCGGCACGGACGAGGCGATCCAGAACTCGGGAAAGGTGCCGACGGTGGCGGTCTTCTCGTCCTATGACAGGAACCCGGAGGTCTTTCTCTGGGGAGACCCCAGCTGGAACTTCACGAGCATCGCCGATATCGGCCGGTCGGGAGCGCCGGTGCTGGCCTACGCGGCCGCGAGCTCCGTGGACGTCCTCGAACGGGAGGGGTTGCTGAACAAGTCGCAGGTCGATCCGTCCTACCAGGGCAGCCCGGACCGTTTCGTCGCAGCCGACGGGAAGATCGTGCAACATGGTTTCGTCACAAACGAGCCCTACCACCTTGAACATGATGTGAAAGCCTGGAATAAGCCGGTTAAATACCTGCTTGTCGACGAGTACCCGGTATATCAGTCCGCACTGTCCATCCGACAGGACAAGCTGGCGGCCAACAGCGCTTGCCTGGCCAAGCTCGTGCCGTTGTTCCAGCAGGCGCAGAGTGACTACGTCGCAGCTCCCGGCCCGACAAACCAGCTCCTACTCGACATCGTCAGCAAGATGAACACGAGCGGGTTCAGCCTTTCGGCCGGTCTGGTCGCGGACGCCAGCGCGAAGCAGAAGGAGCTC
>NZ_CAUVXI010000103.1:4446-17070 GCF_963555845.1 Protofrankia sp. Cas8
GCCAATGGTAGTGACGGGGTGCTGGGCAGCTTCGACACCGCGCGCGTCCAGGGGCTGATCGGCCGGCTTACACCGGTCTTCAAGGCCAAAGGCACCGAGCCGAAGGCGGGGCTGGCCCCGGCGGACCTGGTGACCAACCAGTTCCTCGATAAGTCGATCTCCCTGAAGTAGCGAGTACAGCCCGGAATTACCGGGGCCGGCGTCGCCATGGGCGCCGGCCCGCACTCGGCGGCTCGGCGGGTCCGGCGCTGGAGTCGGAATTCCGGTCGGCGCCGACGCCACCGATCGGGATTCCGAGAACCGTCCCGGAAACTCTCGGGTAGGCGGTGAGCCCGGGAGGCTGCTCGCGGTCACCAAGGCGTCGGACGCCGGTATGAACACCGTCCAGCTCGCCCGGACCGAACGCACAGTCACGCAGCACCCACCAGAATGCGTCCGCGAGGTTGCCGGCCAGCTGGTACCCGCCGTCGGGCAGCACAAGACACCAGCCGCCTTCACCCAGGCCGAGCATGGTCGAGAGGGGGCGGGCGGACCGGACATCCCACAGCCGAACCGTCCCGTCCGCGCCTGCGGAGACGAGCAGCGCGCCATTCGGGGTGAAGGCAACTGTGTGGACCGCGCCGACATGGCCGCCGAGACGGGACACGGACAGGCCCGTGGCCGGTTCGTGCAGCCGGATCGTTCCGTCCGCACCACCGGACGCCAGCAGCGTGCCGTCCGGGCGCAGCGCCACCGAGCGGACCAGGCCGGTCGGACCGGAGTCCATCCCGGGGTCGATGCCGATCAGTTTGACGCTCCGGGCCGAGGGGAGATCCCACAGCCGTATCCGGTCACCGTCGGAGGCGGCGAGCAGCCCCCCGTCCACGTGAACGGCCAGGGTGCGGATGGCAGCGCCGTCTCCCGGCAGTCGCGCCAGCTCCCGGCCCGCGGCCACATCCCACCGCAATATTGATCCGTCACCGGTCGCCGCAAGCAGGTGGCCGGCCGGGGTGAAGGCGACCGGACCGTGGATGCCCTGGCAGTCCGGCGGCGCGAGCTGGGATTTTTCGATGGCGCTGCCGGGGTCTGTCACGTCCCACAGGCGCAGCCGGCCCCGTCCGTCGCGGGACGCGAGCCAGCGGCCGTCGGGACTGAAGACCACCGCGGCGAGTCCACGGTCGTGACCGGGCAGGACGGCGAGCGGACGACCGGTCGTGGCATCCCACAGCCGGACAGACCCGTCCGCGCGAGGATCCGCCGCCTCGCCACCGGCGAGCAGCCTCCCGTCCGGGCTGAAGGCGACCGGGCCGACGCTGCGCATCCGCCCGCTGGACCCGCCGGGCGGCCCGGCGAGGGCGCCGAGCTGCCGACCGGTCGCGACCTCCCACACCCGCAGGGCCGGACCGGCGCCGCCCGCTGCCAGCAGCGTGCCGTCCGGGCTGAGCGCCGCCGATGCGCCAGGTCCCGCCGGGGCGTGCAGGGAGCTCAGCCGGCGGCCGGTGGCGACTTCGGAGACGCGGACGGTCCCGTCCGCACCACCGGACGCCAGCAGGGTGCCGTCCGGACTGAAGGCCACCGACCAGACCCGGGCGGAATGCCCGTGCCCGGCCAGGATTCCGTGCCGTTGGGTGGTCAGCCGCCACAGCCGCACGGAGTCATCGGCACCGCCGGAGGCGACCGTCGCGGCGTCCGGGCTGAAGACCACCGACCAGACGCCGCCGGCATGGCCCGGCAGCACGCCGGTCTGCTCGCCGGTGGTGACGTCCCACAGACGGATCAGTCGGAATCCACCCGTTGCCAGTTGCCTGCCGTCCGGGCTGAACGCCACTGACTCCACCCAGCCTGCGTGGCCCGCCATGGCGTGGCGGACCTCACCGGTGGCCGTGTCCCAGATCCGGACGATCTGATCCGCGCCACCGGACGCGAGCAGGGTGCCGTCCGGACTGACCGCGACCGATCCGACCCCGCCGGTGTGCCCCTGTGTGGTGAACTGCGCCTCGCCCGTGGCGGCGTTCCACAGGTGGATGGTCCCGTCGGCGGAGCCCGAGGCCACCACGGTGCCGTCCGGGCTGAACGCCACCGAGCGCACCTCGCCGGCGCCGGCGTCGATGCGCCGGACGACCCGCGCGTCATCGGCGAGGGCATCCCACAGGTGGATGGTCCCGTCGGCGGATCCCGAGGCCACCACGGTGCCGTCCGGGCTGAACGCCACCGAACGCACCTCGCCCACGTGCCCGGTCAGGGTGCGCACCACCCGGCCGGTCCAGGGTTCGATCATCGCGATGACCGGGCCCCACGCGGCGGCGAGCAGCGTTGTGGACGGGCTGAACACGACCGCCCGGATCTGTGCCCCGGGCGGCCTGAGCACCACCCGTACCGGGTCGCGGCCGGCGACGGCGACCTCGGCGAGCTCGGGTCTGGCCAGTGTCGACGCGTCGATCTCGACACCCAGTAGAGCGGCCCGGCGCCACCTGCTCCGCTCGAGCGCGGCGCCGTGCATAGCGCCCTTGATCAGACGCGCGCCGGTCAGATCTGCACCGCAGAGATCAGCCCGGTTCAGGACGACGGAATGCAGCACGGCGTCGACCAGCCGGGCACCGGTCAGGTTCGCGCCGGTCAGATCGGCGTCATGGAGCCGCACGCCGGTCAGGTCGGCGCCGGAGAGGTCCGCGAACCGCAGGTCGAGGCCGGAGAGCTCGTCGTCCTTGCCACGCAGGTCCTGCCCGGCCAGGCGGACGCGGATGCTGCGGATCTGTAGCCGCCGGGTGACCGCCAGTGCGTTGGCCCTGGCGGCGTCGGTCGCGGCCGGGTCCTCGTAGACCGTCCGGGCCCAGTTCTCGGCTTCGGTCCGGCCGGCCGCGCCGCAGAGAAAGTCGGCCATCAGCGCCGACATGTCGCGGCTCGCGAGCAGACCGGTCACCGGTTCACCGTCGTGCAGCAGCCGGGCGATTTCCAGCGCGACGAGATATTCCATCACCGACGAGTGGACGAACCCGAACCGGTCCTCGTCGCCGCGGACCAGCAGGCTGCCCGCGCCGATCTCGTGTACCGCCTGTGCCGGGTCGAGCCGGCCGCGGGCCATGTCGGCCAGGGCCAGCCGGGCGGTCTCCTCCAACCGGCTGAGGTCCATGTCCCGCTCGGCGCCACGCCACAGCTGCAGGGCGAGCGCGGTCACCGCCCGGCGGATCTGGTCGACGTCCAGCCCGGGTATGGCCCCCAGCGTCGGACGCCGCCGGTTCACCTCGAAACGCAGCCATCGCGCGATCAGATTCTCGTACAGGTCCGCGGAGCTGATTCCGCCCCCGGCGGCCCGCACCGCGCGCAGTTCGTCCTCGTCCAGGTCTGCGATGAAGGACAGCATGCGGGGGTTGCGGGAAAGCCCGAGAAGATCTTTGATGTCACGGATCAGCTCGAGGCGACGGTCGGCGGCGCTGGTATCCCCGCCGTAGAGACGGCTGAGGAAGTCGCGGATCTGGTTGTCCGCGAAATCGCCGAGCTCGACCAGCCTGCTGCCCGCGACCAGGTGGACTTCGTCGCCGAGGGTGGTGCGCCACTGGGTGTCCGAGGCGAAATGCTGGGTCCGGCTGCTCAGCACGACCTTGGCTCGCCCGGTCACCGCGGTGAGAATCGTCCGCAGGTGTTCGGCGGCCCGATCGTAGGTGACCTGTATCGCCAGCTCGTCGAAGCCGTCGAACAGCAACACCAGCTGCCCGCGTGCCAGCATCCGGCGCACCGCGCGGATGTCGATGGACTCCTCGCCGGCCACCGCCAGATGCTGGGCCAACAGCGCGTCCAGGCTGTGGTTCTTCTCCAGTGCCCGCAGTTCGATGAATACCGGTACCAGATTCGGCAGGATTCTCGGGAGCCGACGGGCAAGCTCCCGTAACAGGAACGTCTTGCCGTGACCGAAGTTTCCCAGCACGAGGATCAGCCGGGCCGACTCGGCGTCCAGCCAGTCCACCATCGCATCGAAGACGTTGTCGTCCGGGTCGGGGGAGCCGGCCGGGTCCAGCCGGACATAGCGTTGCGGCACGTACAGCGACGGCCGGTAGCGAACGTCGTCCTCCAGCCGGACGGCCTGGCGGCGCAGGTATCGGCGCGGATCCCACAGCTGCTGGAACTCGGGCACGCTGCGGACCAGGACGCCACGGCGTCGGGCCCGCCGTACCAGCGCCGCGTCGGTGACCTCCCCGCCGTGGACCAGCTCGGACTCGACCTCGGGATCACGTTCCTCATACTGTTCGTGTACCCGTTCGACAAACTGGTCGAAGGTCGTTCCGTCCAGGCCGGCCGGCGCGATCCCCACCGGCCACCGCCGCACGAATCCCGACTCCTCCCGGGTGACGAACAGATGGGCCGCAACGGGATCGTCCTGCGCAACCCGCCGTATGATCGCACCTGGATACCTGTCGCCGCAGGCCTGCTCGACGATGTCGAGAAAGCGCGCCGTCGCCGACCGGTACTGCCCGCCCGGAAATGCCGGCGCCTCCCCGACCGTGCCACCATCCGGATGCGATCCTCCCGGGTGTGAGCCACCCGGGTGTGAGCCACCCGGATAGGCCGGCTGCTGCGCAGGACGGACACCATCGGTGTGCGCAGCCCGGACCCCGCTCAACAATGCGGCTCGGGCCGGGTCCTCCGACAGGCCGACAAGATCGATCCATGTGTAGCCGCCGAGCAGTCCGGGACGTTCAAGCGGCGCCACGCGGACCGGGATCAGGCGCCGCCGACGTCCCAGCGGGTCATCCCGGAAAGCGGCCTGCCACTCCGCCTCGACATAATCCGAACGAAGCGCGTCCGGTGACAACACGACCAGCGTGTGGTCGGCCTCGTTGACGGTCCGCTGCATCCATGCCGCCCAGTTCGTGCTCGGCGCTGAATGCCACGCCTGAATCCGTACGTCATACCCGGCGCCGTCGAGTTCCCAGGCGATCCACTCGGCCCACGTTCGATCGGCCTGTGTGTAGCTGACAAAGACCGTGGGCAGCCGTGCGTCGTCTCCGTTGACCACGTCACGGATGCTCCCACATTCACCGCCACCGCCACCGCCACCGCCATATTCACCGCCACCGCCAACCGACCCGGGCGCGTCGAATCCGTCGTACCCGGGTCGCTCTTGTCCCGAAATTCTGCGGAGCGGTGTGTTTCAGCCGGCCGCCGCCGGCTCGGGGGCGGCCGTGACCACGGTTGGTTCGGGCTGCGGCGTCCGCATGTCGCGGCGGCCGGGCAGGGCGAGGGCGCCGACGGCGCCGAGCCAGCACACGCCGGCGGCGACCAGGCAGGCGATGTGCAGGCCGCTCATGAACGACGCGTTGACGTCGGTGACGAGCTGGTGGCTCAGTGCGGGTGCGGCGTTGGCGGCTGTCGTGATCGCCGCGCCGACGGAGTCGCGGGCGGCGATCGCCACGTCGCGGGGCAGCGCGGCGACGGTCGTCCCGGCGAGATGGTGGACGTAGATCGAGGTGAAGACGCTGCCGATGACGGCGACGCCGAGGGTGCCGCCGGCCTCCCGGGTGGCGTCGTTGACGGCGGACCCGACACCGGCCTTCGCCGCCGGAAGCACGCTGAGGATCGACTCGGTGGCCGGGGCGGTGGTCAGGCCGAGGCCGGTGCCCATGATGACCATCTGCGCGGCGATCTGCAGGTAGGACTCGTAGGTCGCGGACACCGCGATCCAGGCGAACGCCGTGCCGAACATCAGCAACCCGGTGACGACGATGATGCGGGTGCCGAGCCGGCCGGTCAGCGCCGCGCCGAGCACCGACCCGATCGCGATGGTGATGGCCACCGGCAGGATCCGCACGCCTGTCGAGATGGTGCTGTAGCCGCGGATGAACTGGAAGTACTGGGTGATCAGGAAGATGAAGCCGAAGAGCGCGAAGAACGCGACGGTCACCGCGCCGCTCGCGGCGGAGAAGGCCGGCGTACGGAACAGGCTCACGTCGAGCATGGGGTCGACGCGGCGCCGCTCGACGGTGACGAACGTGGCGGCGATGATCGCGGTGGCGGCGAAGCCGACGATCGACCATGGCGACGTCCAGCCGCGGTGCGGCCCTTCGATGATCGTGTAGACGAGCAGTCCGATGCCGGCGGACGAGGTGGCCAGACCGGGCAGGTCGAGCCGGGCCGCGTGCGGGTCGCGGGACTCGGGCACGAGCACGACGGCGAGGGCTGCCGCGACCAGCGCGACCGGGATGAGCGCGAGGAACACCCCGCCCCACCAGGCGTGGGCGAGGATGAGTCCGCCGGTGACCGGACCGACGGCGACCCCGAGGCCGGTGACCGCGCCCCACACGCCGATCGCCTTGGCGCGCTCGGCGCGGTCGGGGTAGGCATTGGTGATGATCGACAGTGTTGTCGGGTAGATGAGTGCGGCGAACGCGCCCATGACGAAGCGCACCGCGACCAGCGCGCCGGCTCCGGTGCACAGCGCCCCGATCCCGCTGGCGACCGCGAAACCGGCGAGCCCGCCGAGCAGCACCGGGCGACGGCCGAACCGGTCGCCGATCGACCCGCCGGTGAGCACGAGCGCGGCGAAGGCCAGGTTGTACCCGTCGACGATCCACTGCAGGTCGCGGGTGGTTGCGCCGAGCTGACGGGCCATGTCGGGCAGGGCGACGTTGACGATCGTGGTGTCGAGGTTGATGGCGAACACGGCCAGGCAGACGGTCGCGAGGACCGCGAGCCGGCGGCGGGAGCTCATGGGAGGCATCGGGACCACGTCTCCTGAAGTTGACGGTGACAACATTGACGAGGGTGGCACGTGAAGTAGACACTGTCAACATGCTGGCTGCCGATTCCTCGCGCCCGTACCACCACGGCCGATTGCGGGAGGCGCTCGTCGACGCCGGTGTCGCGCTGGCCCGGGGCGGAGGCCCCGAGGCGGTGGTCCTGCGGGCGGCCAGTCGCGCCGCCGGGGTCTCGAACAACGCGGCGTACCGGCACTTCGCCGACCGGGACGAGTTGCTGCGCGCCGTCTGCGAACGCTCCATGAGCAGTCTGGCGCTGCTCATGGAGCAGCGCGTTGCGGCCCTGCCCGCGGACCCCGACCCGCTGGCGGCCGCCTGGGCTCGGTTCGATGCGCTCGGGCGGGCCTACGTGGAGTTCGCCACCACTGAACCCGGCTGGTTCCGGACGGCGTTCGCCGTGCCGCGCACCATGCATTCCTTCGGGCCCGGCGAAGGAGTGGGTGCCAGCGGAGTCGGCCCGTACGAACTGCTCTGCGCCCGGCTCGACGAGCTGGTCGAGGTCGGCGCGATCCCGCCCGAACGCCGTCCCAGGGCCGAGTACGCCGCCTGGTCGGCCGTGCACGGCCTGTCGACGCTGCTCAACGACGGGCCGTTGCGCGACATCCCCGCCACTGAACGTGATCAGGCACTTCGGGTCGTCCTCGACTTCGTCGCCCGCGGAATCTAACGGAATCTGACCGAATCTGACCGGATTATGATCTTTAATGGCTGGCACTTCCGGGCCGGTCAGGGTCTGTGGTGGCGGGTAGGGCTCGGTCAGCGTCGGCGGTGTGCGGTCATCGGCAGGCCGTCGCGGGGACGCAGGGTCACCTGCGGCAGGGGGACGATCTCGACATCCGGGTCCGGCTCGAACGACCATCGGCGGGCGATCGCGGCCAATGCGAGCACTCCCTCGAAGTGGGCGAAGGTGTTGCCGATGCACTGGCGGGGACCACCGCCGAACGGGAAGTAGGAGTAACGCGGCTGGCCGGGCGGGGCTGCGCCGACGCCGATGGTTGCGTCGACGAGCCAGCGGGTCGGGTCGAAACGCTCCGGGTCGGGCCACCAGGTTTCATCGCGGTGCACGACCCATTGGCTGAACAGCAACGTCGAGCCCGCGGGCAGTAGGTAGCCGCCGACCTCGCGGTCCACGGTGAGGTGACGGCCCATCGTCCAGACCGGCGGATAGAGCCGCATCGACTCGCGCAGCACGGCGTCGGTGTAGGGCAGGCGCGCAATGTCCGCCATCGTCGGCCGGCGGTCGCCCAGTACCTCGTCGAGTTCGGCGTGCATCCGGGCCGCGACCGTCCGGTCGCGTCCGAGCAGGTGGAAGGTCCAGCTCAGGGCATTAGCGGTCGTCTCGTGCCCGGCGAGAAGGATGGTGAGGGCCTCATCGCGCACCTCCTCGTCGGCCATGCCCACGCCGGTGTCGGCGTCCCGGGTGGACAGCAGCAGCGACAGCAGGTCGTCGCCGTCTGCGCCGGCGGCGCGGCGGCGCTCGATCAGCGCATAGACGACCCGGTCGAGTGCTGCGCGGGCATCGCGCCGGCGTCGGGCTGCGGGCAGGGGAAGCCGCTCGAGCATCTCGAACCCGGGCAACCGGGCCCGTCCGGCGGCAGCCATGTTCTCGGTCAACGCCGTGCGGACGACCTCGATGACCTCGCTGTCGAGGTCGACGTCGAACAGGGTGCGGGCTACGATCGCGAGCGTCATCTCGGTCATCTCGGCGTGGACGTCGAGGTGCTGGCCGTGGCCCCAGGTGCCAGCGGTGGCGTCGGCGACCGCGGCGAACGTCTCGCTGTAGCCGGCGATGCGCTGGTGGTGGAACAACGGCTGCATGAGTCGGCGCTGCCGGCGGTGGACGTCACCCGCGCTGGTCAACAACCCCTGGCCGAGCAGCAGCGTGAGTGGCTGGATGACCGTCTCCCTGGAACCGAGGCCGCGCCGGACGGCGCCCTTGGCGTGCGTCCGGTTCGACCCGACCAGTCCGTCGGCGATCGCGGCCGGGTCGGCGACGAGGAACGCCGACATCGGCCGGGAGGCGATGCGGACGACCGGTCCGTAGGTGCGACGCAGCCGGGTGAGACCTGCCAGGGGGTCGGAGCGCAGCATCCGTACCGATGCGAGCGGTCCGCCTCCCGGACCGGGCACCTGGTCGGCACCTTTCGGTGCCGCGTTCGGCGTGTGCGCGAACGTGGGTGTGACGGTCATCGAAACCTCCTCCGGTGATCGAGCGACGGGGCCGCCGGCGCGTGCAGCTCCACCGGGTACGCCGCCATGAGACAAGGAGACAGCGCAAACATACGAATCCCGTGTGAGCGCCTTGGGAATCGAGTCTGGAAAACTCCGCCGCCCATGCGGAGCGCGCTGATCGAGTCGGCGAACGGCCTGCCGAACCAGCGGGTGAAGTCGGTCACCTGGGACCAGGGGACGGAGCCGGCAGATCACACCGCTGTCTCCTGTTCGCGAGCATCAATGTCTGTTTCGTTGACCCCGGCTGGCGCCATCATGCAATACCGGCCGGGCGCGACCGCGATGCCCCACCGGCACCCCGGCTATGAGCTGATCTACGTACTGAGTGGCGAGTTGGAGACCGATGACGGCACATACCCGGCGAACAGCCTGCTCGTCATGCCGCCAGGGAGCATGCACGCGCCGCGTAGCCCACGTGGTTGTGTCGGGCTGGTCGTGTGGGAGCAACCGGTCCGTCCAGCGTGACGACAGTGCATCACCGGACATCGTGGTGCCGCGCCACCAGCCACCGGGCTCAAGCCGTTGGTGTCTTCAGGAGCGCCGGGAGCGGAATGTCGCGGCCTTGGCGCGATTGCCGCACCAGCGCATGTCACACCAGCGTCGGGAACCGTGGCGCGAGGTGTCCGTATAGAGCCGGGTGCACTCGTCGGCGGCGCACTCCTTGACGGCATGTGCGAGCGGGCCGGTCAGCAGCTCGGCTGCCGCGCGGGACACAGTGGACAGCACGGCGTCCAGGTCGCCGTCGCGCGACGCCGATCCGTCCGCAGCCAGCTGCACTTGCACCGGCATCGCCGCTGCGGCGGCGTTGAGTAGGGCGCGGTCGGCGGCGTCGTAGGGGGCGTGATCGCGGGCCACGCAGGCCAACCGATAGATCGCTTCGCGTAGGCGCACGGCGCGCACGAGTCCGTCGGCGTCGACCGGCGGCCGCTCGTCGACGAGCCCGGCCTCGACGATCCAGCAGGCCAGGTCATCCGGCGCGGCGAGAAGGTCCCGTGCGTCGGCTCGCCGGTGCTGCACAGTACCTGCGAGATCCAAGGCCACGTTCCCGCTGACGAAGGCGAATGTCATTTTATCAGGCTAACCACATCGACAGGTTCCGCGAGAGTCTGCTAGGTTGCTAACCGTACTGGATGGTTACTTGGATATGGGTCACCGCACCGATCGCGGGGCCGGGCGGTCCGGTGTTGACGCCTGTCCGGGTTTGTCGCGTCCGGCTGTGTTGATGATGGTTAGAGGATGACGGGAGTCCTGAGATGGCAGTCAAGGTAGGTATCAACGGTTTTGGCCGAATCGGTCGTTGCTTCCTGCGTGCCGTGCTCGACCGTCGTGTCGACGTCGAGGTCATAGCCGTCAACGACCTGACCGACGCGCGGACTCTGGCCCACCTGCTCAAGTATGACAGCACCCTGGGTCTACTGCGCGCAGAGGTGTCAGTGGATGACGACACAATTGTTGTCGACGGCCGCAAGATTGCCGTACTCGCCGAACGCAACCCCGCAAGCCTTCCCTGGGCTGAGCTCGGCGTGGACGTTGTCATCGAATCGACCGGTGTGTTCACGGACGCTGTCAAGGCGCGGGCGCATATCGAGGTCGGCGCAAAAAAGGTCGTCATCTCGGCTCCCGCCAAGAACGAGGACATTACCCTTGCGTACGGCATCAACGACGACCAGTATGACCCAGCCGCGCACAGCGTCGTCTCCAACGCGTCCTGCACCACGAACTGTCTGGCGCCGCTGGCAAAGGTGCTCGACGATTCGTTCGGTATCGAGCGCGGGTCGATGACCACCGTCCACGCCTACACACAGGACCAGAACATCCAGGACGGACCCCACCGCGACCTGCGCCGGGCCCGTGCCGCCGGGATCAACCTCGTGCCAACCACGACCGGTGCGGCGAAGGCGATCGGCCTGGTGCTGCCGCGGCTCAAAGGCAAGCTGGACGGCTACTCGCTGCGCGTGCCCGTGCCCGTCGGCTCGATCACCGACTTCACCGTGGATATATCCAGAGAAACCACGGTGGAGGAGATTAACGCGGCATTCGCGTCGGCCGCGGACGGCTCCCTGGCCGGGATCCTGGCCTACGCCGAAGAGCCGATCGTCTCCAGCGACATCGTCGGTAATCCGGCGTCCTGCATCTTCGACGCGGGCCTTACGAAGGTTGTTGGCGGTCGACATGTGAAGATTGCAGGCTGGTACGACAACGAGTCGGGCTTCTCCAATCGTCTTGTCGACACTGCATTGTTGGTCGGCACCGGCCGCCGCGGCTGATGACAGGCCGTGCCGGGCGTACGAACGCCGCTCGCTGACCACGTCGGCAGGGGGTGACGCGCCTCTGCGCACTCCACCCTCGCCCACCAGTAGACCTGGACCCGACAATGGCACAATCAACATCAAAAACCGGAAGTCCGCTTAATGATGGGAAGTGCGACCCCTGGGGACGGTTTCTGACGGGCAATCTGTATTCTGAGAGTCTGCCCAGCATCAGCATCAGCATCAGCATCAGCAGGCCGGCGGGAATGATAATGATCAGATATCCGATTATCATGCCCGTGTAGACCGGCAGCGCCGGTTCACCCCGGGTGCTGTTCAGGGTGTTCACCACACTGAAGAGCTCGCCGCCGAGTTCGCCGGAGCAGCCGTCTGCTGCGCCGGCGACGGCGCTCTTAGAAGCCGGGAAAAACCATGCGCAGCTGGTCGAGATCCACGCCGTCGGCCTGCGTCGGCGGGGTGTGGTCAGGGTCAAGGCGGCCGTACACCAGGCGCAGGAACGCCTCGGCGGGCAGCGCAAGTCGCGGCAGTTGCTCGTGGCCGTCCCATCCAGCCAGCTGCACGGAGTCGTCGACGTCGAGGACGATCTCCCGCTCGGGATCGTGGGTGGTGACCCGCAGGCGGATGGACTTACCGGTCGGTTTCGCGACGAAGCCCACGAGCATGCCGAGCCCGTCGATGAGCTCGCCGACGGCCACCCCGTCCACGGTCGCTGCCGGATCGAGCGCGACCGCGACATCCCAGGTGTGCACGGCATGCTCGCCGAGGCGCAGCCGCGCCATGCCGGCGGCATCGAGCTCCATCGGGCCGAACGTAACGCGCAGCTGCCGGTGCTGGTCGACGTCCAACGCCTCGTATGCCTCGACCAGCACCCGGTCGGCGGGTAGGGCGTCGCTGGCCTGCTGGTCGGGTGTCTTGGCGTTCCAGGTGGCCCAGATGTCGGCGAAGATGGTCGGGTCCGGGGCGGGACGGCCGGCGAGCGCGGCGTCCAGCACGAGTGCGCTGATCTGGGCGCCTGAGCCGAGGTGGGACAGCACCTGGGCGATCGTCCAGTCGGTGGCATAGGAGCGACCACGGAGCTGGTCGGCGGCGAGGGGCTCGACGACGGCTTGCAACCGCTCGTGTGAGCGGCGGACAGCGGTGATCGCGGACTGTGCCTCTGATGTCACTTTTCCTCCGGTGGAGTCGGCTGATCGGGGACCGGCCGGGGTCGTGGGGCCCGAGGACACCCCCACCCGGTGGCGGCTCCTTGGCGACGTGGACGAGCTTGGCGCGGGCGCCGGGAGGGCACTCGTGGTGTGAGCATGGTCGCATGGGTCACTGCCCTAAAATGAACGCCGATTAGTCCGCTTTGGGTAGATCCGACGGCATGATGTCGATCGTGTAGCTGACGTTGT
>NZ_CAUVXI010000103.1:17357-18598 GCF_963555845.1 Protofrankia sp. Cas8
ATAGGCCGCACGGCGAGGTGGTTTCCGTTAGGAGACTCCTTTTCCGTGCGGCCCTCCTCCGAACCACGCAGGCCCGTTTCCGAGCACGTGGCTCTCCAGTGATCTATGCCGCGGTGGTGACAGGGTGAGCGTGGACGACGTCGTGGCATGCGGAGCAGACCACGAGGGTTTTGCGTCGCTTGGTCGCCATGAGCGCCGCCCACGGGGGTTGGCCTGGTCCGGGTTGCCCGAGGCTGGCGAGCTTGCGGACTTGGTGCACCAGCACCTTGCTCGGGTCGCCGCACAGCTCGCACCGCCGCGTCAGGAGCCGGTGGATCAGCTCCTTGCGGGGGTGGGGCGCCGGTTTCGGGACGCGGTCGTGGAGGACCGCGTCCTTGTCGCGTGTCAGGGGGATCCCGCCGAACCGGGCCACCAGGTCCGGTTTGCCGTTGCGGTGGATCCTGGCCTCGAAGCAGGTCCGCGGCCCGTACCGGGTTTCGATCTTGGCCTGGTACTTGGTGGCCGTCTTCGACACGGTGGACTGGTGCTTGGCTGCCAGGGTCTTCAGCATCGACGTCAGGGCGTACCAGCGCAGGTCGTTGAGTCGCCAGACGTCGTGGGCGAGCCGGTAGTAGCCGACGACGCCCCTGTATTCGGCCCCGAACGTGGCGACGATGTCGTAGTCGTCCAGGTTCTGCAGGGCCGGCCGGTGCCAGGGTTTGCCGTGGCGCCGGTAGGGGGCACGTTTGGCCTTGACCACGTCCAGTGGCACTCGTAGCGCGACGGTCCCGTTGACCGACCGGCGGCCGTTGGTGATCTTGTCGTCGCCGTGCTGGACGATGATCTCGTAGCCGAGGTAGCGGGCTGCCCGGGTACGGGCGTGGGTGACCAGCGTCTTGTCCGGGTTGAGTTCGAGCGCGAGGTCGTCGCGCAGGAACCGCGCCAGCTGGTCCTTGATGGCCTCGGCTTCGGCCTTCGGTCCGATGAACCCTAGAAGATGGTCATCGGCGTAGCGTGTGTACCGCAGTCTCCGGTATCCGGGGTCCTGGGGGTCGCCCGAGGGCAGTCGGCGCAGTTGGCGACGCAGGTCCCGGGTTTGGTCCCGGTCCCCGCGCGCGTGCGCTCGCCTCGTCCGGGATTTTAACCTTTCATACTCGGGATTGTGTCTCCGGTATTTCCCTCGGGTGTATTGCGGGATCAGAACCGTCTCGACGTAGACGTCCAGCTTGTGCAGGTAGATATTCGAGAGGATTGGCGAGACT
>NZ_CAUVXI010000104.1:0-17252 GCF_963555845.1 Protofrankia sp. Cas8
GTGTTCATGAAGGCGCCGTCGAGCGTGGTGCCGTCGTCCAACGCGACGTACAGCACGAGTTCGCCGGGTCGCTCGGTGGTCGAGGTGTCAATCACAAGGCTGTCCGCGACGCCGGGGATGTTTTCCACCACCTGGTACAGCTCGGCGGTACCGATCCGGACACCACCACGGTTCAGCGTCGCGTCCGAGCGGCCATATATGATCACCGATCCGTCGGGGGTGATCCGGGCCCAGTCGCCGTGGCGCCACACCCCGTTGTAGGTCGAGAAGTAGGACGTACGGAGTAGGGAGCCGTCCTCGTCGCCCCATAGGAAAAGCGGCATCGAGGGCATGGGAGCAGTGATCACCAGTTCGCCGATCTCGTTGAGGAGCTCCTTGCCGTCGTCGTCGAAGATGCTCACCGCGCAACCGAGCCCGCGCATGGCGATCTCCCCCGCGTGCACCGCCACGGTGGGCAGGCCCATCGCGACCGCCGTGCACATGTCCGTGCCGCCGCTGATCGATGCGAGCATGAGGTCGGAGCCGACCGCGTCGTAGACCCAGGCGTAACCGTCCGGGGACAGCGGCGCACCGGTGGAGCCGATGGTGCGTATCGCGGCGAGGTCGGCGATTTCCCGGGGGACGATGCCCGAGCGTTCACACGCGGTCAGAAAACCTGGGCTCGTTCCCAAGCAGGTGACGCGGACAGCTTCGGCGAGCCGCCACAGGGCGCCCAGGTCGGGAAATTTCGGGCTGCCGTCGAACAGAACCACGGTCGCTCCGGCCAGCAGGCCGGACACGAGCATGTTCCACATCATCCAGCCGGTGTTCGTCACCCACAGAAAGCGGTCGTCGGGGCCCAGATCGAGATGGAGTACCAACGACTTGAGGTGCTCCAGGAGGATTCCGCCATGGCCCTGCACGATTGGTTTGGGCCGGCCGGTCGAACCCGAGGAGTACAGGATCCACAGCGGCGCGTCGAAGGGGACCCGATGGAAGACGGGAAGCTCATCCTCAGACCCCGCCAGGAGATCCTCCCAGGAGATGACAGCCGGCAGAGCGGCCTGGTGGGCCCGCTCGACGGCGTCCGCGGCCAGATAGGGAATGACGACCGTCGCGCGTAGATCAGGTAGGCGTTCAGCTGCCGCACCGAGCACACCGAGCGTGTCGAAGGAGTTGCCGCCGTAGGTGTAGCCGTCCACTCCGATGAGCACCGTCGGGGTGATCTGAGCGAAGCGGTCGGCAAGGGCGGTGGACCCGAAGTCCGGGGAACAGGACGACCAGACCGCACCGATGGCGGCGGTGGCAAGCATCGCCACCACCGCATGGACGCAGTTCGGCAGCACAGCGCACACTCGGTCGCCAGGGCTGACACCCAGGCGTCGCAGCCCGCCCGCCGCCGCCGCGACCTCGCGGCGGAGCTCGTCCCAGGAGACCACGGCGGTGGTCGCGTCCTCGCGGACAGCGATCACCGCGGGTGCGGAGCCATGGCGGGTCAGGGCGTTCTCGGCATAGTTCACCCTGGCTGTCGGGAACCACCGGGCGCCCGGCATCCGAGCGTCGGCAAGGGCCGGGCCGTCCCCGCGGTCGCCCTCGACCGCACAGAAGTCCCAGATCGAGTCCCAGAACCCATCAAGGTCGTCCACCGACCACTGCCACAGGGCGCCGGCGTCCGCCAGCGTTCGGCCGCGTTCAGTAGCCAGCCAGTGCAGATAGGCGGTGACCCCGGCGGCACGGACCCGTTGCGGGGACGGCGCCCACAGCCGCCGTCCCGAGGTATCCGTCCAGGGTCCGGCATCCGGCGCAACCTCGGGTTCATCACCGTGTCCAACAGCCACGGAGTCAGACCCTAACGAATTCGAGGCGTCGAGATGGCCGGGCCGGCCGGGTGGGGCCGCCGGCTGCGCGCAAAGGACATGCTCGCGCAGCCTTTGGCCGGGCTGGCCGGGCTGGCCGGGTGGGGCCGCCGGCTGCGCGCAAGGGACATGCTCGCGCAGCCTTTGGCCGGGCTGGCCGGGCGGGGCCGCCGGCTGCGCGCAAGGGACATGCTCGCGCAGCCTTTGGCCTAAGGTCGAATCATGGGCGGTTCTTCGCGGCCGGACGGTTCCGCTGACGGCGATGGGTCCGGGCCGACGTTGGTCGTGTGGGACTCCGACCTGGCCGCCTACGGCTTCGGGCGCACCCACCCGCTGAACTCCGTCCGCCTCGAGCTGACCATGGACCTGGCCGCGCGTACCGGGGTGCTGGCCGGCCCCAATGTGGCGGTCCAGCCGGGCCGGCTGGCAACGGATGAGCTGATCGAGCTTGTCCACGACCCCGCCTACATCCAGGCGGTGCGCCGGGCGCCGCAATACGCCGCGCGCGGCCTGGCGGCCATGTTCGGCCTGGGAACGCCCGACAATCCCGTCTTCGAGTCCATGCACACCGCTGCCGCCCGCATCACCGGGGCGACCCTGGCCGCGGCCGCGGGCGTGTGGACGGGACGGCACGGCCATGCGGTGGCTCCCGCCGGCGGGCTGCACCACGCGATGCGGGTCGCTGCCAGCGGCTTCTGCATCTACAACGACCCGGCGGTGGCAATCGCCTGGTTGCTGCATAACGGCGCCGCCCGGGTGGCCTATGTCGATGTGGACGTCCACCACGGCGATGGTGTCCAGGCCGCGTTCTACGATGATCCGCGGGTGCTGACGATCTCGCTGCACCAGTCCGGCCGGACCCTGTTCCCCGGAACCGGTTTCCCGGACGAATCCGGGGCGGGGGAGGCCTGCGGCATGTCGGTCAACGTGGCGTTGCCGCCCCGCACCGGTGACGCCGGCTGGCTGCGGGCGTTCAGCGGCGTGGTACCGGTGCTGCTGCGTGCGTTCGCCCCTGAGATCCTGGTCACCCAGCACGGATGTGACACTCATTTCCTCGATCCGCTCGGGGATCTGACACTGTCGGTCGAAGGACAGCGTGCGTCCTACCAGACCCTGCACGATCTGGCACATGAAGTGTGCGGGGGACGATGGGTTGCCTGTGGTGGCGGCGGCTATGCGCTCGCGTCGGTGGTGCCGCGTGCATGGACGCACCTGTTGGCCATCGCCGGTCATGTGCCGCTCGACTGTTCGCGACCGGTGCCCGACGACTGGCGCCACACCGCTGACGCCCGGGTTCGTGCGGCGACCGGTGCGGCACTCACCGGCGGTTCCGTGCCCGAACGCTTCGGTGACGGCGTCGACATCGCCTTTCATCCCTGGGACGCCGGGGAGGGCGATCCGGATGACCCCTTGGACCGGGCGGTGGCGGCCACCCGACGAGAGATCCTTCCGTTGCACGGTCTCGACCCCCTCGTTGACCGATGAGTGACACGGCGCATTCGAGACATTACGAGTCGACGCAGGCTGATGCGGCGGCGAACTACCCGGCGAGGTGGGAGGCGGACGTCATCCTCGCTGACGGGGGTACCGCCCGGCTGCGTCCGGTCGTGCCCGGTGACGGTGACCGGTTGCGCGCCTTTTGGGGTCGGCTGTCGACGCGCACCATCTACTTCCGCTACTTCAGCGCGCGCGGGCCGCTCACCGACACCGACATCCAGCGGATGACTGTGCTCGACCAGCGGGTGCGCGGCGCGTTGGTCACGCTCATCGGGGACGAGATCGTGGCCATCGCCCACTGGGAGGGCACGCAGGTGGTGGCGTCCGATGCTGAGCGTGACCACGTGGACCCGGACGGGCCACCATCGGAGCTGGTGCGTCCGGCGCCGGCGGCGGAGGTCGCCTTTCTCGTGGAGGACGCGCACCAGGGACGCGGCCTGGGATCGGTCCTGCTGGAACATCTGGCGGCCGCGGCTGCCGAACGCGGGATCCGCCGTTTCGACGCCGACGTGCTCGGCGAGAACCGCCAGATGATCGGAGTTTTCCTGGATGCCGGTTACACCGTGTCGCGAACGTGGGACAGCGGTGCGGTCCGGATGTCGTTCGAGATCGCGCCGACGCAGACCTCGGTGGACGTCATGCGTGCCCGCGAACACCACGCGGAGGCCGCGTCGATCGTCCGGCTGATGCACCCCCGCTCGGTGGCGGTGATCGGGGCTTCCCGGGATCGCAACGCGGTCGGCCAGATGGTCTTCCGGCACCTGCTGGCCGGTGGGTTCGCCGGCCCGGTCTACCCCGTCAACCCCGCAGCGGCCGACGTTCCGGGCGCGGTCGCGTCCGTGCGGGCGGTTGCCTCGGTGACCGACATCGACGGTCCGGTGGACCTGGCCGTGGTATGCGTGCCACCGCGCATCGTGCCCGAGGTCATCGACCAGTGCGGTCGCAAGGGCGTTCGCGGCCTGGTGATGCTCACCGATCTCGGCGATTACCAGGCGGAGATCGAGGTCACGGCCGCGGCCCGTGCGTTCGGTATGCGCGTGGTAGGCCCGGCGAGCCTGGGTATCCAGAATCTCGCCACCGGGCTGAACGCGTCGTTGGCGGGCCGGATGCCCGCGCCCGGGCGGGTCGGCTGCTACTCACAGTCCGGACCGCTCGGCGCGACGCTGCTGGAGGCGGCCGCCGCCCGTGGGGTCGGTCTGTCGAGTTTCGTCTCGGCCGGCGACCGGGTCGACGTCAGCGGCAATGATCTTCTCCAGTTCTGGGAGGAGGATCCGGCCACCGACGTGGTCTTCATGCACGTCGAAACCTTCGGGAACCCACGCAAGTTCGCCCGGCTGGCCCGCCGGGTCGGCCGGCGCACGCCGGTGGTCGTGGTGACCAGCGGCCGTTCGACCCTGGATGACGCGTTACTACACCAGACCGGCGTGATCAGGGTTGACCGGATCTCCCAGGGTTTCGACGTCGCGCTGCTGCTGACCTCCCAGCCACTGCCGGCCGGCCGTCGGGTCGCCGTGGTCGGTGACTCCCGGGCGTTGGTCTGGCTGACCTGCCAGGCGGCGGAGGCCTCCGGCCTCGCGGTGGAGCGGATCCTCCTACCGGGCGGCACCCCGCCCGAGGCGTTCACCGAGGTTCTCATCGACGCCGCGGGTCGCGCGGACGCTCTGATCGTGACGGTGGTCCGCCTGCCGCCGGCGCAACCCGGGCCGGTCGCGAGGGCAGTCGCGGCGGCCGCCAGGCTCGTCGACGTGCCCGTCCTCGCGACGGTTCTGGGCACCGAGGTACCACCGGACCTCGCGGGTGTGCCGGGCTATCCGTCACCAGAGGGCGCCGTGGCGGCGTTGGTGCGGGCCGTGTCATACGCCGAGTGGCGCGCGGAACCGACCGGTTCGGTGCCCGAGCTCACCCGGCGGGCCAAGGAGGCCCGGACGCTGCTCGCCGGCTGTTCCGGTCCGATCGACGAGGCCCGGGCGGCCGATCTGCTCGACTGCTACGGCATCGACGTCCAGCCGTTCATCACCGTCACCTCCGGCGATGAGGCGGTGCTGGCCGCGGAGCGGCTCGGATGGCCGGTGGCCCTCAAAGCGCGCGCCCGTCCGTATCGGCACCGCCCCGAGCTCGGTGGGCAGCGGCTCGACCTGTTCGGTCCGGCGGCGTTGCGGGCGGCCTGGTCGGCGATGCTCACCCAACTCGATGCCGGGCAGCTCGCCACCAGCGGGTCCTTCGTGGTGCAACGGATGGCCCCGGCGGGTGTTGCGGTGGTGATCGGTTCCCTGGAGCATCCGCGGTACGGGCCGTTGGTGTCCTTCGGATTGGCGGGACCGGCCACGGATCTGCTCGGCGACCGTGCCCACCACGTCCTACCGCTTACCGACTCCGACGCGGCGCGGTTGGTGCGGTCGGTGCGGGCCGCCCCGCTGCTGTTCGGTTACCGAGGCGCGGAGACGGTCGACGTGGCAGCTCTCGAGCTCCTGCTCATGCGGGTCGCGCGGCTCGCGGATGACCTGCCGGAGGTGGCCTCGCTCACGCTGAACCCGGTGATCGTCTCGAAGTCGTCGCTCACCGTGCTCTCGGCAGAGGTCGTCGTGGGCCGCGGCCTGCCCCGCGCGGACGCCGGGCCGCGCAAACTGTGGGCACCCGTGCCCACGCACGGGCCGGACCAGATTCGCGGACCCATTAGTGATCATATATCGCACGTGACCGGCTCCTCACGTGACGGTGGGGACGCCTCGGGCCTGGGATCGGCTCCCGGCGCGGCGTGAGACCGTGAACGAGTGGCAACCGGAGGATGGCCGGAAATGTCGGGGGTAGGGCATTGAGCACAACGTTGCCCCACCGTCCACAATCTTTTCCCATGACGACGCCGTTGCCGCAGGAGCCGCCCGGACCTCCGTCGGTCGAGTTGACCGGCGGCAACGGCCATGGCAACGGCAACGGCAACGGCACCGACGGCAGTGACGGCAGTGACGGCAGTGACGGCAGTGACGGCAGTGACGGCAGTGACGGCAGTGACACAACGGACGACGATGCTGCGGGGATCCGCGGACTCGATGCGGTGGCTACCGGCGCGGGTGCGACCGTCGATCTACTGACGGCGCTTGTCGCCCAGGCGCCGATCGGTCTTGCCCTCTATGACACCGCGGGGCGCCATCTTCAGGTCAACGACGTCCTGGCCAGGCTGAACGGCCGTCCCGCCGCGGACCACATCGGTCGCACCATGGCTGAGCTCCTGGGTGACTTCGGCCACGAGATGCACCAACTGCTGCAGCGTGTGGTCGCCACCGGTGAGCCCGTGGTTGATCTGGAGGTCAGCGTCGCGACCGGCGGCCGGCAACCGCGCCAGACCTGGACGGTCAGCTGGTATCCGGCGACCGACGCCCGAGGCGGGCTGCTCGGCGTGGTCCTGGTCGCCACGGATGTCACTACGCTGCGTGATGCCCGCAGTGAGCTGGCCCGAGGTGAGGCCCGGTGCCGGGCGCTGGCCGAGGCCGCGGACGCGGACGCCTTCCACACGGATGCTCAGGGCGGCCTGGACGTCGACCTGCCGCGCTGGCGCGCGATCACGGGCCAGCGACGTTCGGAGATCACCGGCTTCGGCTGGCTCGACGCGGTGCATGCACAGGACCGTGATCGGGTCGCGCGGGCCTGGCGGCAGGCGGTCGAGGGGCGCAGCGCCTTCGACGCGGAGTTCCGCCTCGTCGGCGCGGACGGCGCGGATCGCGTCCTCGTCCTGCGACTCCTGCCCCTCACCGGAGATGATCGCCCGGTCGAATGGATCGGTACGGGGCGTGACGTCACGCAGGCACGCGCGGCCGAGGCGGTCCACGGCGAGCTGGCAGCGCGCGCGCAGAGCGCGGCCGAATGGACCGAGCGCCTCCGGCTCGTCACCGCTGCGCTCTCGCGCGCGGTTACCGTCGACGAGGTGGCTGCCGTCGTGCTCGACGCCGGGCGCCAGGCACTGGGCGCATCCGGGCGGGGGGTGGCGCTGGTCGACCAGAACAGCGACCGCCTGCGTTTCCGGTCCCTGCTCGGATATCCGCAACGGTTCGTCAGCAGTTGGTCCGACATCAACCTGGGTGCGGTTCACCCGGTGCCGGAGGCCATTCGGGGCGGTCGGGCGCTGTTCCTGTCCGGCCGGGCGGAACTGGCCGGACGTTGGCCCGTGCCGGAGCTGGTCGCGAGCATGACCGACGCCGATGAGCAGGCATGGGCGGTACTTCCACTGGCCACCGTCGACGCCCCGTTCGGCGCGCTGCTCTTCGGTTTCCACGCGCCGCACGAATTCTCCCCGCAGGATCGCACCTACCTGACCGCACTCGCCGACCAGTGCGCCCAGGCGTTGGAGCGCGCCACGCTGTTCGAGCGTGTTCTCGCCGAGGCGGCGTCGAGCTGCCGGGCGGAGGAGATGGCGCGGACCGCCGAGGGCGTCGCGCGTGAGGCCGGCCGCCGCCTGGAGCTCCTGGCCCGCGCGACCGGTGCGGTCGCGAGCGCGCTGGAGCCTGAACGGGCACTGCGGGCGCTCACCGAAGTCGTCGTCGGCGAACTCGCCGACTCCTGCGCGGTCTATCTGGTCGAATCCGGCGGAACCGCCACGGCGCCCGATGCGCCCGATGCGCCGGTCCTGCGACGGGCCGTCGCCTCGGTTCGCCCCGGCCTCACCCAGCTGCCGATGCCCCGGGCGCGTATCGGCCCGTGGCCGCAGGGCAGCCCGGTCAACCTCGCCGCACTCACCGGGCGCAGTCACATTGAACCGCTGGACGGTGCAGCGTGGTTGTCATCCACGGAGATGGCCCGCTGGATGCGACACGTGGGGGCGCACACCCTTGCCGCCGTGCCATTTATCCTGCGCGGTCAGGTGGCCGGTGTGGTCAGCCTCATGGCCGCCGGGGACCGCGCGCCGTTCACCGGGGCGGATGTCGCGTTCCTGGAGGAACTCGCCGCGCGCGCCGCGGTTGCGGTCGAACACGCCGAGCTCTACCGCCGGAGCCGGGACACCGCGCTGACGCTGCAACGCAGTCTTCTGCCGCTGGGCGTGGTCGAGCCCGAAGGACTGGAGATCGCAGCCCGCTACGTGCCGGGCGTCGCCGACACGGAGGTGGGTGGTGACTGGTTCGACGTCATCGACCTCGGTGCGGGTCGGGTGGGGCTGGTCATCGGCGATGTCATGGGCCGTGGGGTCCGGGCGGCGGCGATCATGGGCCAGCTGCGTACCGCGGTGCGTACCTGCGCACGCCTGGAGCTGTCGCCGTACGAGGTGCTGACGCTCCTGGACAGCGTGGTCTGCGAGATCGACGAGGGCCAGATCGCGACCTGCATCTACGGGGTCGTCGAGCCACACACCGGCCTGCTGACACTTGCCAACGCAGGCCATCCGCCACCGCTGGTGGTGGCCCCGGACGGGCTGGTGTCGCGGCTCTACATGGAGGTCGGCACTCCGCTGGGCCTTGGCCGCGGTGACGTCAAGGAGTACACCGTCCGGCTGCAGCGGGGCGCGTTGCTGGTGCTGTTCACCGACGGACTGGTGGAGAGCCGTGAGCGCGACATCGACGCCGGGGTGTCCGATCTGGCCGCGGTGCTCGCCCGCCAGAACGGATCGCTGAGCAGGCGGGCGGACCATACGCTGGCAGCGCTGGGGCGGGACGAGGGCCACGACGATGATGTGGCGCTGCTGCTGGTCGGACTGCCCGACACCGATGCCAGCGGGGCGACCCGCTTCGCCGAGATCGCCGTGCCCGCGGGGCCGGCCGGGCTCGGCGAGGCCCGTGGGCGTGCCCGCGAACTGCTGACGGACTGGTCGGTCGAGGCCGACATCATCGATTCGGTGGTGCTGCTGATGTCGGAGCTCATCACCAACGCCCTGGTGCACGGCCGCTCCCCGTTGTCCGCGCGACTGCGCCGGACCGGATCGAGAGTGATCGTGGAGGTCGCGGACGGTGATCCGAGGATGCCTCGACGGCGGCACGCCGACGTCGAGGACGAGGGCGGTCGTGGTCTTGAGCTGGTGTCCCTGATCGCCTCCAGATGGGGGACCCGTTCGGCCGGCGCAGGCAAGGTCGTGTGGGCGGAGATTGCCGCGCCGCTGGTGCCGTGAGCGGTTGCCGACGCTACCGGCCCGCGGATTCACCGAGAAGTGGGTCACCATCGGAGTGGGCACGGCGGCCCGGTCGGCCCTGCGCCGTGACAGGTCGCGTAACGTGAGGTCCGTGGCGGATGTGGTGTTGCGCCTGGACGCGGTAACCGTTGTACGGGATGGTGCGTCGCTGCTTTCCGACATCCACTGGACTGTCGCGGACGGTGAGCGCTGGGTTATTCTCGGGCCGAACGGCGCCGGGAAGACAACCCTGCTTCAGGTGGCGGCGAGCCGGGTTTTCCCTACTCGGGGAACGGTGGACCTACTCGGCAGCCGGCTAGGCGAGCGTGATGTCTTCGACGTCCGCAGCCGCGTGGGTCTGACGAGCTCCGCCGTGGCTGACGTCCTGCCCGCGGGCGAACGTGTTGTTGACGTGGTCATGACCGCGGCCTGGAACGTGGTCGGACGCGCCGGAGAAAAGTACGGCGACGACGACCTGGGCCGGGCGCGAGAGCTACTCGTCCAGGTCGGGTGCAGGAATCTCACCGAGCGGCGATACGGCACTTTGTCCGAAGGGGAGCGCAAACGCGTCCAGATCGCGCGTGCGCTGATGACGGACCCCGAGCTACTCCTGCTGGATGAACCGGCGGCTGGGCTCGATCTGGGCGCCCGTGAGGCCCTGCTGCGGCGCCTCACCCGGTTGGTCGCCGATCCTGGTTCGCCGGTGACGGTCATAGTCAGCCATCACGTCGAGGAGATTCCGCCGGGCATCACGCACGCACTGCTGCTGCGTGCCGGCAAGGTGGTGGCGGCCGGGGACGTCGAGGCGGTCCTGACCGGGCCGGGGCTCTCGGCCTGCTTTGGTATTCCCCTCGAGGTCGTGGCCGGCGATGGTCGGTTTACCGCCCGGCTGGCGCCCGCCATCGCCGGCCCGGCCCGCAGTTCGGCTCCGGCCCGGGCGCGGGGCGCCCGAGTCTGATCCGCCCGGCCCGGAGGCCGCGGTCCCCCTGAATCTTATCGGGAACGGGCGTCGTCCAGCAGGGCCCACAGCCACCCTGGCCCGACGCTGGCCGCGCCCGTGGCAGCGACCCTACGGCGAAGCTCGCGGTCGGCGGTGACGACGAGAACCGGACCGACCTGTCGGTGGATCTGGTCGACCACGGCATCGTCGCCCGAGCCGACCGCGTGGACAACCACAAGCCGGGCGATGGTGGGATCCGGCCCCGCGGGAACCCCGGCTCGGGCCACGCCTTCGAGTACCACGACCAGCTGGGCGGGTGGAGCCCGGTGATGCGCCCCCTGGCGGCTCGTATCCGGGTCGAGCTCGGACGCGCGTGGGTAGAGCTCGGAGCGCCGGTGCTCGGGCAGCCAGAGTTCAGACAGCCTTTGGTGCAGGCGTAACGCGGCACCCGCGCGGTCGCGCCACCATCCGTCCGGGCGTGCTCCTATCACATTTGCGGCATCGACGATCCATGTCCGCTCATCCATCGTGCGCCCCGCTCTCCACGCTCTACCAGACCGTGAATCGGATGACCCCGGCCGCGGCCCGTTCGTGGTGTAAGACATTCGCCGGCGCGGATCCTTGATGGCGTTGCGTGGTGCTCACTCTGCCTTCCGGACCGTGACATCCTTGTCTGTGCCGACCACCGGCGTTTCGGATCGGAAGTCGCGATTCGGTGACAACACATGATCAAAATTTATCCCGACGGTGGCCTCCACCCCTTTGGGTTGACGTGACTCACGTCAACCCGAGGACTCTTGTGTGGCGTCCATGACGCCGTGCAGAGCATGTCCGTGGGCGATGCCAGTCGCGCGTGTCCGAACCAGCCGTTACAGTTCTTCCTGATGACGTGGTAATACTAGTCCCGAGAGTTCCTCGGTTCGCTGACCTGAAGGAGAGTGGCATGGCGCAGAAGACCATCGTGTCGTTGATTGACGATCTCGATGGACACGAGGCTGATGAGACTGTTCGGTTCGGACTGGACGGCGCTTCGTACGAGATCGATCTGTCCGAGAAGAACGCCACCAAGCTGCGTGAGTCGTTGGCTCCGTTCGTTGGAGCGGCGCGTCGGTCCGGTGGTCGGGCAACTGCCGCCCGGCGTGGCCCGCGTGGCGCTTCTCGCCGTACCGGGGGTACAGACCGTACTGCCGACATTCGCGAGTGGGCGCGCTCCAACGGTTACACGGTCAGTGACCGCGGTCGTATCGCATCCAACATCGTCGAGGCGTACGACAAGGCTCACTGAGTGGCTCTCGGTCGCATTCGTCCAGCTGGCCAAAGGCCGCGCGATCATAGCTCTATTTCGCGTGACCACAGGCCACAAGGGACGCGGTGCGACCGAGCAGCGGCCCATGGAGCGGTGGGGTTCTGCCGCGGTGGTGCCGGCTACGGAGGTCGGACCTCTGGTTGGTACCACTTGCGTCCCATATGGGGGTATGTGGCAACCGCTGTTTCCTGGGCGACAGGCTGAGAAGTCGACATCCTGTCGCCCAGGTCATGTGTGGCTCAGGTCCGATGCCCGACCATCCACGTTTCTACGGCCGCAGCGGCGCGAGGAAGAGCCTCGGACAGGTTGCGGCGGCCGTCGTTCGTGACGAAAATGTCGTCCTCAATCCGGATGCCGATCCCGCGCAGCTCGGGGGGCACCGTAATGTCATCGGGCTGGAAGTACAGGCCCGGCTCGACGGTCAGCACCATCCCGGCCACGAGTGGGCCGTCGCGGTAGGTCTCGTCACGGGCCTGCGCGCAGTCGTGGACGTCGAGTCCCAACATATGTGACGTTGAGTGCAGGGTATACCTGCGATGCATGCCGGCGTTCGGGGCTTGTGGGTCTTCTGCCAGCGACTCGTCAACGCTCACCGGAAGCAGCCCCCAGTCGTGTAGCGCCTGCGCTATCACCCGCATTGCCGCCCGGTGCGGGTCGCCGAACTTTGCGTCCGGTCGCACCGCGGCGATTCCCGCCTGCTGGGCCGCATGGACCACGTCGTACACCTGGCGCTGCACGTTGCTGAAATGTCCGTCCACGGGAAGGGTGCGTGTGATGTCGGCGGTGTAAAGCGAGCGGGACTCCACGCCCATGTCCAGCAGCGCGAGGTCCCCACGCTGCACCGGCCCGTCGTCACGGACCCAGTGCAGGACGGTTGCGTGGTGGCCGCAGGCCACGATCGATCCGTACCCGACATCGTTGCCGTCGACCCTCGCCCGGCGCCAGAACGTGCCTTCCAGCCACCGTTCGCCGTTGGGCAGGGTCATAGCGTGGTCCAACTCACGTACACATTCGGAAAAGCCGAGCACGGTCGCCGCGACCGCGTTCTCCAGCATCGCGGTCTCGTAGTCGTCCTTGACCAGCCGCAGCTCGGAGAGGGCCTGCGCCAGTTCCAGATCCCGGTCGGCGGGGTCGGCCGCGCCCGCCGCGGACCTGCCTGACCTGCCGGGGGAGTAACGCAGGATCTGGCGGTCCACTGCGGTGTCCAGGTCCCGCACAACCCGAGTCGTCGCCGGGGACAGCCGCCCCAGCGCGTCGGTCAGATCGTGCAGCGGCCGGCACTCGATTTCGAAGGCCGCTGATCTCTCCCGGACCCCTGGGCGCGGACCGACCCATAGTTCGCCGTAACGCCGGTCGGTGTAGAAGGCCGAGGACGAGCGGTCCGACCGGTCCGCGACATACAGCACGGCTTCGTGGCCGCCGGCCGAGCTCGGGTGGAGAATCACCACTGCGTCGGGCTCATGACAGCCGGTCAGCCAGAAAAAGTCGCTTCCCGGTCGGAACGGGTAATCTGTGTCGTTTGCGCGTACCCGGAGCCCACCACTGGGTATCACCAGTGTTTCGGCCGGGAAACGCGAGCCCAACAGGGCACGTCGTTTGGCCGTGTATGGCGCGACGTCATCACGCGACGGCGTCATCGTGGGCAACGGGGCCCATCCGCCGGCCATGAATCGAGGGAAGGCGGCCGGTGGCTGGTGATCGTGACTGGCCTGCCCCTCCGTGCCGGCTTCTCCTTCGGCCATGGCCGGGGATGACGCGACGGTTGACGTGCTGCCAGCCGCGACCGTACTGCCCGGGACCGGGGTTAGACTATCTGCGACGATAAGCACGGTGGATCTGTCGGGGGCAGGCGGGGTTCCGCCCGAGTGCGCACTCATAGTTCCAACGGTAGGCCGCGGCGCCCGATACGGGTAGCGTCGCAGGAGTGCCTGTGCCGCCGGGTCCCATGGATGGTCTTCTTGTCGTCGATCTCACTCGGGTATTGGCCGGGCCGTTCTCCACGTTGATGCTGGCCGATCTCGGCGCCCGGGTCATCAAGGTGGAACGGCCTGACCACGGAGATGACTCTCGATCCTACGGTCCGTTCATGAACGATCGGTCGCTGTACTTCGCCCGGGTGAACCGCGGCAAACAGTCGGTTGCGCTCGATCTGAGGGATCCGACCGATCACGCGACGTTACTTTCCATCATCGATCGGGCTGATGTGCTCGTCGAGAACTTCCGGCCCGGCGTGATGGACCGGCTTGGTCTGGGCTGGACCGCGATGTCAGCGCGCAATCCCCGGTTGGTATACGTGAGCATCTCGGGCTTTGGGCAGACCGGACCGTGGCGAAACCGACCCGCCTACGACGCTGTCGTGCAGGCTGCCGCCGGCATTATGTCGATCACAGGTTCGCCCGACGGCGAACCTGTCAAGCCGGGAGTGCCGATCGCGGACCTCGCTGCCGGGCTGTACGCCTTCGGTGCCATCGGCGCCGCGTTGCACGGACGGAACACGACCGGACGTGGGACCTATATTGACATCGCCATGTTCGATGCCACACTGTCGCTGCTCGAAGGTGCTGCGTTGTCCTATCTCGCCACCGGCACAACCCCGCCACGCATAGGTAACGCACATTACTCGATCGCGCCGTTCGACACGTTCGCGTGCGCGGACCGGAGTATTGTGATCTGTGCCGCGAACGACGGCCTCTTCGTCCGGCTGTGTCAGGCGCTGGATCGCGCAGATCTCGGCGCAGACCCCCGCTTCGCCACGAACGACGCCCGGCTGTCCGGCCGGGACTCGTTCAAATGCGAAGTAGAAGGCACGCTACGTACCCGGCCAGCCGCGCAATGGCTCGCGATTCTGCACGAAGCGGGCGTACCATGCGGCCTCATCAACGACGTCGCCGAAGCGGTGTCCTCGGACCAGGCCGGTTTTCGGCACATGGTGGTGGAAGCCGGTGGCCTGCCGTTGCCTGGCAATCCGGTGAAGATGCCCGGCCGGGCGGATCCCTCGACACGGCCGCCCGCTCCCGAACTCGACGCGGACGGCCCGGCCATCCGGGCGGAATTCAGCGGTAACCGATGATCGCAGCTGTCGCGGGCGCGACAGCTGCGCCGGGGAACTTCTCCTCGGCCGCGGAACGTCCACAGGATTGGCGTAGGTGGCACGATGGTGCGGTGAGCGGGGGAACATGATCATGACGTGGCCTCCGGACGGCCAGGGCCAACGTGCCACCATGGGATGGCGGCCTGACGGCCGCGATGCGACGTCCACCGGGCGGCGGCTGGTCACCGTCGTGGCGGGGCTTGTCTCGCTCCTGCTGCTGGTCGTCTCCGCCGGCGGGTGGCTGGCCCTGCGCTACTACGACGGTAAGGTCACCCGCGTCCCGCTGCGCTTCCCCGCCGCGGACCGGCGGCCGGCCGACCCGGGTGGGGACACCCAGAACATCCTCCTGGTCGGTTCGGACAGCCGGGCCGGGACGGGCGGTGAGTTCGGCGAGGTCGAGGGCCAGCGGTCGGACACGACGATCCTGGCGCACCTGGACGCGAACGGTTCCACCACGCTCGCCTCGTTTCCGCGGGACCTGTGGGTGACGATCCCCGCCTACACCGATGCCTCGGGACACAACCACACCGGGGGGAGGTCGAAGCTCAACGCAGCCTTCGCCCTGGGCGGCCCGTCCCTGCTGATACGCACCATCGAGGGACTGACGAAGATACGCATCGATCACTACCTCCAGATCGACTTCATCGGTTTCCAGCGGATGACCGACGCGTTGGGTGGGGTGACCGTGTGTGTGAAGCCGCTGCCCAACGGGAGCAGGAGCAACCTCGACGACAAGATGTCGGGTTGGCATGGCCACGTGGGCGACAATTCCCTCAACGGCGAGCAGGCGCTGGCCTTCGTCCGGCAGCGTTACGGTCTGCCCGAAGCGGACCTCGACCGGATCCGCCGCCAGCAGCAGTTCATCGGCGTGATCTTTCGGGCGGCGACGTCGACCGGCACGTTGACCAATCCGGTCCGGCTCGGCTCGCTGATGGACGCGGTCACCTCGGCCGTCAGCGTTGACGACGCCACGTCGCTGGCGGACCTGGCGCCGCTCGCGGTCCGGCTTCGCGGTGTGGGGACCGGCGGTGTGCGGATGGCGACCGTTCCGACGTCGCCCGGCCAGATCGGCGGCCAGTCGGTGCTTGTCACCGATCCCGGCAAACTCGCGTCGTTCGTGGCCGGTCTGAGCGGTCCACCGCCGTCCGCCGCGTCCGCCGTCGTTCTGGTGGCTGCGGCGGTCCCTGCCCCCGCCACGCCCGCGGTGGCGCCATCGGCCGGTTCGTGTACCTACTGACCGTCGGGTGCCTGCTGGACGTGGCTCCGGCGCCGGGACCGCCACCGGGAGTGGGAGCGTGCAGTGGGGACGCCGAGCCCTGCCGGCGACGGCGGCGGGGATTCGCCGGGCGCCACCACGATCTTGGTCATCCCGTCGATGGCGGCGTTGAGTTCGGCGCCGAGCAGGACCGCGAGCGCGGTGATATAGAAGAAGAGAAGCGCCGCGACCGGCGCCGCCACCGAGCCGTAGATCAGCTCGTGGCCGAACACGGTCTCCAGGTAGAGCCGTAGCAGGTAGCTGCCGACATTCCAGACCACCATGGCCAGCAGCGCCCCGGGCAGCGCGCGCCGCCACGGTCGCCTGGACGGCAGAGCCAGGTGGTAGAGGGACGCGAGTATCGCCAGTGAGAATACGGCGACGACCGGCCAGAACAGGATCCTCAGCAACCAGCCCACGACGTGGTGGTGTTCCGCGTCGAGTATCCGGGAGATCAGACCCGGTCCGAGGACGAGCGCCGGCAGCAGGATCACCCCACTGGCCACCTGGGCGAGGTAGAGCTGCAGTGCCAGCAGCCGGCTGCGTACCGCTGAGCGCAGCTCACGCTGTCCGGAGGCGATCGTGATCGTGTTGACGTAGGTCGCCATCGCCGACGAACCGGTCCACAGCGACAGCAGGAAACCGATCGAGATCACGTCCGGGCGTCCGTGCGTGAGGATCTCGTTGATGGTCGGGCGAACCACGTCGTCGACGACCACGGGCGTCAGCAGGTCGTTCGCCGCGGTCAGCAGGCTCTGGCGAACACTGTCGACGGCATCGGCACCGAGTGCGTCCCCGATGTACCCGATCGTGCCGAGGACCGCCAACAGCAGGGGGGGAAGGGACAGCAACTGCCAGAAGCCCGCCTCGGCCGCGAGGCCGAGAACGCGGTCGCGCCACGCCCCCGCGACGGTCTGACGGGCGAGAGTGACAACACGCATGGACACCGGTCCGCGTGAGGTGGCCAACGCCTTCGGCGGCTGGACCGGTGGCCCCGCGGGTAGCGCTCTGTTCGCCGTCGGCACGCGACCCACGGTACGGCTCCGCAATGGGGAACACGCTCAAGCTCGGCGGAAGGTGGTCCTTTTTACCTGCTGGCGAGGGGCGCCATATCGGGGTTCCTGCCGGATCGGTGAAAGCCGATCTGGCAGGTCCGGCCGCTGACGCACAGTGGGAGACAACGATTCAGGGGGAAATGGTCAGTTTGTCGGTTTCGTCATGGTATTCAGCAGCCACGGCC